>JAEKFU010000519.1 GCA_016522385.1 Pseudomonadota bacterium | reverse complement strand
CGATGGTCGATGAGCTTCTCGATCCAGAAACCGACCTGAAACTGTTTCAAAACTACAGCAGCAACGCGTGACAGCTGAGAAGGCACGATGACCGCACCGACAAGTAGATCTACGAAAGACATGTCCGTCGCGCCCTTGTGCCCGGATGACCTGGACGCCGTCATTGCAATTGACAAGGCGTTAGGCGGCGCCTCGCGGCGCGGGTTTTTCGAAAAACGCCTGGCGGCCGCTCTCGAGCACCCGAAGGACTTTGTCTATGTCGGCCTGCGCAATGAGGGCCGGCTTGTTGGCTATGCCATGGCCAGGCTGGTCGATGGCGAGTTCGGCAAACCAGGCGCTCGCGCCGCCCTCGATGCAATTGGCGTTGATACCGAGCACCAGGGCCGATCGGCCGGCCACAAACTGCTGGAGGCCGTGGAAGATGTCTTGCGCCACAAGGGCGTAAGTGAATTGACCAGTCAGGTCGAATGGCAGGATCATCGGTTGCTGAGCTTTTTTGCCGGCGCCGGGTTCGAGCTCGCACCACATATCGTTCTCACCCGGTCTAACGCGCATCCGCTTTTGTAACCAACCGTTTCGTTTCAGGAGCAGTCATCGTGTCGGCATCGCAACCTCCCTTTATTCCCCATCAGGCTGGCGATCCAGCCGAACTCGATTACAGCTCGCCGCACGGTGATGATCCGGGGGCCTTGTCACGCGATCGCGTCCCGGTCCGCTCCATGACCGAGGCGGATCTTGAGCCAATGATCGCCATCGACCGCCGGGCGACGGGTGAGGACCGCTCGGCCTACTACAAACGCAAGCAGCGAGAGGCGATGCGCGAAACCGGCATCCGCGTGTCTCTGGTCGCTGAACTCGACGGCCATCCCGTCGGTTTCATCATGGCCAGAGTGGACTATGGTGAATTCGGCCATACCGAACCGCAGGCGGTGATGGATACGATCGGCGTGGATCCCGGTTATCGCGGTCGTGGTGTCGGCCGGGCATTGATGTCGCAACTGATCGCCAATCTGGCCAGTCTGCGCGTCGACCACATTCGCACCCAACTGGACTGGAATGACGTCGGGCTGATCAGCTATCTCGACAATGCCGGGTTCACACCGGCCCAGTGCGTGGTCCTAAGCCGCAAGTTGGACGGCTGACAGGTCTTCAACCGTTGAGTTGTTCGAACTTCTCCTGCAGTTCTTCCGGTGTTTCCTCCCAGTCCGGATTAGGCACGATGCAGTCTTCCGGACACACGAGTTTGCATTGCGGTTCGTCTTCGGCGCCGACGCATTCGGTGCATTTCATCGGATCGATGACATAGAACGGATCGCCGGCTTTGATCGCTTCGTTGGGGCACACCGGCTCGCAGGCATCGCATGCGGTACACGGTGCGATGATCATCAATGCCATGATAAATCTCCTCGCACTATTATGAGGCCTTGAGCAGCTGCCCCGAGGCGACCAGAATTTCATACCGGAATGCGCCCCACAGAGCCGCGCCGATGGCCCCAGCATAAATCGAATCTGGATGGCTGGTCACTTCGGCCTCCACCCCCTTCATCTTCGCTAGTTCTTCTCCCAGTGCCGCAATCAAGCCCTTGTCGAGTGCCAGACCGCCGGTCACCATCACAAGATTGTCGGTCACGCCAATCGACTTCAACAACCGCGCCAAACGGCTGGCCATCGACAGGTGAATACCCTTCAGGATGTTCGGCGCTGTGATACCACGCGAGACCATGTTGATCACGTCGGTCTCAGCCAGCACAGCGCAGATGCTCGACACCGTTTCCGGTTCGTCGGCCTGGACCGAAAGCTTGCCGATCTCGTCCTGCGCAATGCCGAGATAGCGGGCGATGTTTTCCAGAAACTGCCCCGACCCCGACGCACACTGGCTGGTCATCTTGTAGCCCAGCACCTTGCCGCGTTTGTCGGTGACGATGGCCCGTCCATGCAGTGCCCCGCAATCAAGGACAGCGGTTGCATTTTCGTTCAAATAGATTGCACCGCGGGCATGGGACGTCATGGAGTAAAAGTGCCCGGTATGGAAGGGGATCGCCTCTCCCTCGCCGGTTGTGGCGATGTAGTCCAAATCATCAATCCTCAGGCTCGCCTTTTCCAGAGTCTCGTTGAAGGCCTCCTCAGCCAGTTGCATCGGGTCGCGTTGACGGATACGCAGGGTGGATCGCGCCAGCCATTCTTCCCTGCCGTCCTCGACCTTGAAGATCGCCGCCTTGACCGCGCCGGTACCCACATCGATGCCTGCGGAAAGCGTCATGCCTCCACTCCTTCCAGCCGGTCCTCTGCAGCACGGCGGGCAAACTCAGCTCCGCCAAGTGCGCCGGTATAGATAGAGTCCGGATTGATGTTGATGGTCACTTCGCCGTAGTTCTCGTGCACCAGCTTCTTCAACTCGCGCACCGCTGCCTCGTTCTTGGCAACACCGCCGGTGAACGTGAACTCGTCCTCGATCCCGCCCGAACGTGAGATGATCGACATTGCTCTCAGGATGATCGCCCGGTGCAGACCGGCAAGAATATCCTCGCGCCTTTCGCCCAGCGCCAACCGGTCACGTAATTCGGCGCCAGCGAACACGGTACAAGTCGAATTGATGCGGGCCGGTTTTCCCGACTTCATGGCCAACGGTCCCAGCTCGTGCAGCCCCATGTTCATTTCATCTGCGATGTAGCCCAGATACCGCCCGCAGCCGGCTGCGCACCGGTCATTCATCTGGAAGTTCTCAACGATGCCGTTGGCATCAACCTGGATGCCCTTGGTATCCTGGCCGCCAATATCCAACACCGTGCGCGTCTTGGGATACATCATATGCGCGCCAAGGCCGTGGCACAGTATCTCCGAGCGGATATGTTCCTTGGAAAAGGGCAGCGTCACCCGGCCATAACCGGTGCCGACCAGATAGGTTTCCTCAAGTTCGATGTCGAGGGCACGTTCGACCGGCTGCTGCAGCTCTCCTTTCAGGCCGCCCCCCTCGCTCACCACCCGTTCGAGCGCCCGTTTGAACTTCTCGCCTAGTTCGCCCGACGGCGGTCGGTTCTCCACCGCAATGATCGATTTGTCGTAGACATTGAGCAGCAGCTCGTAAGCCAGCCCGGCATCGCGCGCCACCTCTTCGGCCACCGCTAGATAACGCGAACCAGCGATATCGCGGAAGAAGTCGGACTTGCGACTGGCGCCCGGCGCAAACATAGCAGGCGCTTCTTCGCGCAGCCGCCGGAATACCTCGGCAAGCGCCTGCTTAACGCCGCCTGCAACCTCGGTGAATCGTTCGCCGGTCACTTGTTCGATGCAGGTGCATTCCAGATCGTTCAACTGCTCGAGAAACTGTTCCAGCCGAAAGGCCCGCTCCAGCCCCGCAAGAAACTCCTCGATCTGGGCATCATCCCCCTGCTCGGCGCCGAACTCTCGACGGAACAGGGCAAAACGCGCATCGATCGCCGCTTCCTGGCTGGCCACCCGACAGGCCGTGTCGTAATTGGAGCGCGAGTTCGTAATTCCGCGGCCAAGCACCCGTTCATCTTCGTCCATCAACACGGCCTTGGTCGTCGTCGAGCCCAGATCAATGCCAACAAAGGTTTTCATGCTGCCACTTCCTTTTTGACGCCGCTCCGTTTCTGCTCGACCATCTGGAAGTAGCTCTCGAGCCGGTTCTTTACATTGGCGGCGGAGAAATAGCGCGGGTCGACCAGGTCGGTCTCTATGAACGCCGCTGGCTTGCCGGTGCGCTTTTCGACTTCCCGCATGATCAGCAGCTGGCCGGCGGAAAAGCTGTTACAGCTCTTGATCGAGTTGACCAGCAGGCCGTCTGCTTGATAGTCGTTGACATAGTTGGACAGCATCTCCACCCGCATCGGCAGCGACCGGTTGGTGTAGACGCCGAGACAGTACTCAGCCAGGGTCTCGATTGGGCGATCCGGATCATGCCGGAAACCGAAATCATAGGTGCCACCAACCTTGGTGTAGCTGGAGGCAACAACGACGGCGCCTTCCTCGTAGAACATCTTCCAGAACTGCCGGAAGTTGGTGTAGTTGGGCGGACCCTCGACAACCAGGCGATATTTTTCCTTACCCATCGGCCCATCCGGAGTCACCGGCCCGAGCCCAGCGGCAAGCCGCTCGTCCACTTCTTCGCGCAGGAACCGGTAATACTCGATGGCATCGTCGGTGCCGCGGAAGGCGCCGAAAATCGGGCCGATATAGTAGATGCCCCCGAAATAGGCATCGATCGGCGACGGCTTGTTCTTCGCGCTTTGCAGTATGTAGACCAGATCGTCTTCAGCCTCGGCCGATTTCTTCAGGTATTCCCGCAATCGGTCGATGTCGAATTTCACGCCGCTGACCCGCTCCAGCTTTGGGATGACGTCCTCCTTCAGCTGCTTGACCATATATTGGATCATGTTCGGTGTGATCTTGCCGTCCGCCATATAGGGGGTCTGTAGGAAGATCGTTTCGCAATTGTACTGTTCGCGCAGCAGCTCGAACCACTTCATGAAAGTGAAGCAGCCGGTATAGGACAGCAGCAGCACATCGGGATTGGGCAACTTCTTGCCATTCGGTCCGATATTGCCCTTGGCCATCATGCCGATATCGGATTTCACATAGGTACAAACGTCCTCTGAATGGCCGGCCTTTTCTGCCTCCATGACGTAGGCCCCGCTCTTGCGGCGCAGCCCGCTTTGAATGGCGTTGACCTCGGGCAGGTTGTTGACCAGGTCAAAACACATGATCAGCTCGTTCAGATTACCCGGCACGAAGGTCGAGGCAACCTTGTTGTCATTCGGTTCGGCATTGGTCAGCCGGTCGTAGTGTTTCGCCATCATCTCCTTTTGTTTCAGCATGGAAGCGTCTTTGAGCACTTCCTTGGATTGCGCCGGACTGGTGGTGATCTTCATGCTGCGCTCCACAGTTTGATTGAATCGGCGAAGGTTCCGGCCTGTTCGCGGATCGGCTGCATCTGTCCGGAGTTCTCGGCATATTTGAAGGCGATAAAGGGGATCCCGGCCTCCTTCAGCACGTTCTGCAGCATTGGCCGGTCGAGAAGCGCCGGATCGCAGAAACTTGGCGAGGCGAAGATGACGCCTTCTGCTCCAGTGCGCCTCACTGCACGGACTAGATACTGCCCCTTTTCTTCAGGATTGGGCTCGTACTTGGCGGCCGTCGACTCGGAATGATGCAGGAAGGCCTGAGACAGATTGTGCAGAGGATCGCCGGCCGTCGGAACATCATCGGTCAACCAGCGGGTGACCAGCATCAGATCGTCATCGACCACATAGCAGCCGGATAGTTCCAGTGACTTGATAAGGTTGAGCGGCGGCTGTTCGCAGAACATGCCGGTGAGGATCACCCGGCAGTTATCGCGCAATGGTCGATCTTCGCTTTCCGCAGCCGCGAGGTACTGCTCAACCAGATCGGTATGCTCCTCAACAGGCAGTACCAGGCCGGCTCGCAACACAAGATAGACCTCAGCCGCCGGGACTTGCCAGGGCTTTTGCGCCCGCAAGGCATAGAGCTGGCGCACCACCTGCCGGTTCCGGTTGTAAACTTCGATAGACCGACGAAGATCGTCTTCGCTCACTTTTCGGCCAGCAAGTTCTTCCAAATCGTGCAGCAACTCGGTCAATTCGTTTTCGTAAAACGTGCCGCCGACGTCGTCCTCATAGGTCTGCGGTACATCGAAATATTTCGAGTAAACGCCGGGAAACATCATCTTCCACATGCCCGACAGATTGCGGATGACGTCGCAGATTGACGGGAACAGCATACCGTCGACGAAATCGAGCCGACCCGACACTCCGAGCTCGATAGTCGAGCGTGGGATCCGGCAGATATAACTCTGATAGTACGCATCGCCGTGGATCACTTCGAGCTGGTCGCCGCCACCGAGAATGCCGAGCGGCAGCATGCCGACTGCATGGATGATCTCACGCGGAACGTACACCGGCATGTAGCCGATCACCTTGCGGCCTGGCTCTGCGTCCTTCCATTTCCGCGCAGCCGTGAAGTTCAGATCCTCATAGAGCACGTGACAGCGGGCAACTATCTCTGCGGTGTCGGACTGGCTCATCGGTGTTCCCACTTTGCTGGACGCTTGTCGATGAAAGCCTCAAGACCCTCCACCGCATCGCGCGTTGACATCAACTCCTCGAGATAGAGCTGCTCGATAACCGCGAGCTTGGCGATCACCCGTTCGATGAACCCGCTACGGGCGGCGCGCACCGCGAGGCGCAGGGAACTGGCGCTCTTCGGCGCCAGATGCTGGTCGAAATAGGCAAGCGCCGCAGCCTCAGGGTCCTCGGCAACGGCATTGACCAGACCGAGTTGCAGCGCCTCGTCGCCAGAAATGCTGCGGGCCGAATAGAGCAGGTCTTCGGCCGCTGCCTGGCCGACCCGCTCGGGCAGCAGGCAGGATGCCGCTGGCGCAAAGACGCCAAGCCGCATTTCCGGCTGGCCAAGGCTGGCATCGGGCGCGGCAAAAAGGAGCTGTCCCGCTGCAGCCACTTCCAGACCTCCACCCAGACATTGGCCGCGGATCGCCACCAGAATTGGAATCGGGCTTTCGAGCATGCGCCGCACCAGTGCATGCAGCGTCTTGAGCATTTCTGCGCACTGGCCCGGCAGGTGCTCCTCGACGCTCGCGCCGAAGCTGAAATGTGACCCGGTTGCATCCAGCAGGACCGCCAGCAGTCCGCCGTTATCGAGATGTTCGCTGAACGCCGCATCAAGCGCTGCAGTCATCTCTGCATCAATGATGTTGGCCTTCGGGCGGTCGAGCCTCAAGCGCAGCAAGGAGCCGTCGCGGTCGAGCCAGACTTTCAGCGGCGTACTCAGCGGTCTGCTCCCGGCATCATTGAATTGGTGAAGCGGCCGGTCCACGTGGCGCCGCCGGCCAACGCCTGGCGTAGGGCGACGAAGTCGACCTCGCGGCCAACTTCCTTGTTGCCTTCGTTGAACGCGCGGAAGCCAGCGCGCGCCTCGGTCATCATGTTAAGCGACAGCCAGGCCCGCGAATCTTCCTTGTTGCGGTTCCAGGTTTCCAGCTTGAGCTTGCGAATTTCCTCAATCGTCTTGGTGGTGCAGTCCGGGAACGTCATCAGCAGCTTGGTGCACAGATCCTCCACCTTCGCATCGAGCAAGCTGAGATCGATCTCGCCCTTGGCCATGAGCGCCTTGCCGTCAGCCAGGGCATCGCCGGTCTTCGGTTCGCCGTGGACGATCCGGCCCCATGCATCCGTCATCTGGTCGAGCTGGACCAGCGGATTGGCGACAAACTCGCCGTCGACCTTGAGGGCCGGCACGATTTCGCTGACGATACCCAGCCGATAGGCCTTGTGCGCCGAGAACGGCTCGCACAACACGCCGGACACCATCGCCTGTTCGCAGCCGATCATGACTGGGAGAAAATCGGTCGAGCCGCCGATCGGCGCCGAGCCATGTTTCGGTCCGGCTTGGCCGAATCGCGCCAGATCCTGGGAGACGGAAAAGTCGCACGCCATGCCGATTTCCTGGCCACCGCCGATACGCATGCCGTTGACGCGGCAGATCACCGGTTTGTCGCAGCCTAGAATCGCCGACACCATGTCGTTGAACAGCCGCATGTACTGGCGGTATTCCTGTGGCCGACCAGCATAATATTCGGCATACTCCTTAGTGTTTCCGCCCGTGCAGAACGCCTTGTCACCAACTGCGGTGAACACCACGGCATTGACGTCTCGGGTATTTGAAGCAGCGCGGAACGCCAGGACTACCGCCTTCACCATATCGGTGGTGTAGGAGTTGAACTGACTGGGATTGTTGAGCGTGATCCACACATTAAAAAGTCCTTCGGCGACGCTGCCGTCGGCACGCTTGGCAGGACGCTTTTCGTAAAGCACCTTTTCAGATATCGCTTCCCGCGCCGCATCCGGCACCAGATCATGTGGCCGGAACTCGAAACGATTTTTTGCTACTGCGTCCATCTGTCGGTCTCCTTTAGTCTGGTCAGGCTGCCGCCGGCACGAGAATAGCGCGGCGGGCAAACTTTCCGTCATGGACGGCCTGAAAGATTTCATTGATCTCGCTGAGCGGTCGTTGCTCGACGAACGGGGCGATCTTCACCTTGCCGTCCATCACCAATTCAAGGGCATCCGGGTAGAGTTCCGGCGGGCAGCCCCAGTTGCCGAGCACCCGGGCATGAAACGCCATCAGGTTCGATAGTCTGACCTCCACCTTGTCCATGGTAAAGCCGACCGTGCACAAGGTGGCGCCATGATTGAGCAGGCCGAAGGAGGCAGTTTGTCCGGCCGCCGTCCCCGAACATTCAAAAATGATCCATTCGGTATTGCGCAGACCGTTCGCCTTGGCGAACCCAGCGATTTCCTTCTTCAGGGCGCGGCCATCGAAGCCCGTGGCATTGAGCGTCAGCGCGGCACAATCAGGGTCCAGTGCCGCAAGTTTTTCTGGAACAATATCGATCGCCACCACCGTGGCGCCCATGGCGGCGGCAATTTGCACGGCATAACCGCCGACCCCACCGACACCATTGACCACCACCAGGTCACCTTCTGAGACGCCGGCCTGAACGACGGCCTGATATGGAGTCGTGACGGCATCGGCGACCACAGAGACATCGGCGAGCGTGAGTCCGATGGCGGTCAGCCTGGAGACATCGACCGGGCAGAGTCCCTTGGCTGGTATGGTGATGTGACTGGCGAAACCGCCCTGGATATCGTTACCGGGCATCTTTTGGTTTGGGCAAATTGTGCCCTTGCCGCGTGAGCAAACATCACAGCCGCCGCACGGAATGACTGCAGGGACGATAACCGTCTGTTGTAGCCAATCCTCAACGTTGGCGCCGGCAGCGACGACCGTACCGCTGATCTCATGGCCAAGGGCCAGCGGCAGGGCATGGTTGGCGCGAACGCCATCATAATAATAACCCAGGTCCGTGTGGCAGACACCGCAGCCCGCGACCTCAACCAACACTTCATCGGCGCCAGGTACCGGTGGGTCGAACTCTTCGAGCTGCAGGGGTTCACTCTGGCCAGTCATCACCCATCGTTGCGCCATTGGTCGATCATCCTTTGTCAAATCTGCTGCCGTGATCGGCGCTGCATGTCAGGTTGACAGAGCTTCAATTCGCTATTATCGTAAAATAGTACTTGAATACGTATTTAGCGTCAATAGCCAAGTCGATAGCGGTCGGCAGACGGTTGAAACAGGATTGCAATGATGCCGGATAAAGCATCGAACAGCGCCAGCAGGAGCATCTTGTTTGCCATTGTCGGCAGCGGCGGCGCCGGCGCGCTGACCGCCGGGGCAATTCTTCTGGAAGCGGCGGGGAAGGCCGGCTGGTACGGCATCATGAGCCGCTCGGTTGGCCCGCAGATCCGAGGTGGCGAGGCAGCAGCGCTCGTCCGCCTTTCGACCCGGCCGGTCGACTGTATGGCCGAAACCTTCGACTTTCTCATTGCCATCGACTGGCGCAATGCCGACCGGTTCGCCGCCGAGATGCCGTTGGCCGCAAACGGTCTGGTCATAGGCGATCCCGCCAACGGCGACGCCCCGGACGCCATCGTCGGCACCGGTGTCAACCAGGCACACATTGCCATGAAGGAGCTTGCCGGCAGTCTTCCTGGCGGCCGGGAGAACATGATCGCCGCCGGACTGGCTGTCGGGCTAACCGGCTTGCCGATCGAAAATTTGACATCGGTCATCGCTAGCAAGCTGGCCGGCAAAGGCGAAGAAGCTATTGAGACCGGGTGCAAATGCGTCGAGATCGGTTCGCATCACGCCGGTCTCCTCGAGAAGTCATTTGCGCTTGAAACACCCGCCGCCAGCCAGAATGGGCGTTGGCTGATCACCGGTAACGAAGCCGTCGGCCTGGGCGCGGTTCGCGGCGGCATCCGCTTTGCCGCCGCCTACCCCATCACGCCGGCGACCGAAGTGCTGGAATGGCTGGCGCCGGCGCTCACCAAGGTCGGCGGCGCGCTGGTCCAGGCCGAAGATGAACTTGCGTCGATTAATATGGCGATCGGCGCCTCCTTCGGCGGTCGCCCTTCGATCACCGCCACTTCGGGTCCGGGTCTGGCGCTGATGGTGGAATCGCTCGGCCTCGCCGCAGCGGCGGAGGTCCCGATCGTCGTTATTGACGTCATGCGTGGCGGTCCGTCCACCGGCATCCCGACAAAATCCGAGCAGTCCGACCTTAATATTGCGATCTACGGCTGCCATGGCGATGCACCGCACCTCGTTGTCGCGCCACTCAGCGTCGCCGACTGCCTGTTCACCGCCCAGTGGGCGGTCCATCTCGCCGAGGCCATGCAAACGCCGGCAATTGTGCTCTCCGATCAGTCGCTCGGCCAGGCCCGAGTCGTGATCGAGCAACCGGCAGATGTTGCTTTCATCGCGCGGCGCGAGCTGTTCAAGGACGCAGGAGACGAAATCTACAACCGCTATGCCGTGACCGGCAGCGGCGTCTCGCCAATGGCTTTGCCTGGCACCACCGGTGGCCAGTACACTGCCGACGGACTGACCCACACCGTCAAGGGCATCCCATCATCGAAAAACCTCGATCACCGGGAGCAGCTCGACAAACGCTACAGGAAGATTGCCGATTTCGACTATGGAAATCACTGGGCGGCCATTGAACACAATGGCGCGGCCGGAACCCATGAAGATTTCACAATCCTCACCTGGGGCTCTCTCACCGGCGCCGCCCGGGAGGCAATGGTAACCCTGGCAGATGACGGTATTGGCGTAAGACTGGTGGCGTTGCGGCTGATTGCGCCATTCCTCAAGGACAAATTCCTCGCCGCCGTGCATGGCTCACAACGGATTCTGGTCGTCGAACAGACCCATTCCGGCCAGTTCCATCAGTATTTGCGCGCTAATTGCGACCTGCCCGGTGAGGTTCGACACTTTCACAGGCCTGGTCCACAACTGATTGGCCCGACAGAAATTAGCACCCAGATCCGCAACTGGAGGCGATCATGAACATCATGCAGCCAGGCCCGTTCAAGGCGGCAAACTATAAATCCGATGTCACACCGGTCTGGTGCCCGGGGTGCGGTGATTTTCATGTCTTGCTGTCGCTGACCAAGGCGCTGGCGGAACTCGGAGCGGCGCCGGAGAACGTTGCCCTTGTCTCCGGCATTGGCTGTTCTTCGCGAATTCCGGCCTACACCAACTGCTATGGTTTCCACGGTGTGCACGGCCGCTCCCTGGCACTCGGCGCCGGCCTCAAGGTGGCGCGGCCAGACCTGACGGTCCTTGTCATGAGCGGTGACGGCGACGGCTTCTCGATCGGCGGCAATCACTTTCTGCATGCCTGCCGACGCAATATCGACATGACCTATGTCGTCATGGACAACCGGGTCTACGGCATGACCAAGGGCCAACCGTCGCCGACTACCGAGCCGGACTGGGACAGTGCCCTTTCGCCGGGCGGTACCGGTCTCAGCCCGTTCCATCCGCTGGTCATCGCCCTGGCGTCAGGCGCGAATTTCGTCGCGCGGGAATTTTCCGGCGACATCAAGGGAACGACCCGTACCATTGTTGAAGCAGTACGGCATCCGGGCTTTTCCTTCGTTGAAATCCTCAGCCCATGTGTCACGTTCCGGCCGGATGAACGGGCCTGGAAGACCCAGACTCACGTCGCCTCCGTCGAGGCTACTGACGATCCAGCCCGTGCCGCCCGGCGGATCATGACCGATGACGGTTTCAACACCGGCGTCCTCTATCGGGGCCGGCGCAAACCCTACGAACATCATGTGACGGATAGGATCGTCGATCCGGCCATTCTCGAACAGGAGTTCGCCATATGACCGGCATCGAAACCGCGGGCGAACTGCTCGCCCACGCCTATCAGATGGAGTTGGAGGCCGAGGAACGATACACCTATCTCGCCCAGCAAATGGAACTCCACAACAACGCCGACCTGGCAAAACTATTTCGGGACCTGGCACGGGTGGAGGGCGTGCATGCCGGCGACATTCTGGAGCAGATGAAAGGCATGGCGGTGCCTGAGATCGCACTGCTCGACTACAAATGGTCCGGCAATGAAAGCCCCGAAGCGCTCGATATGGGCGACATGCACTATCTGATGACCCCACGCCAAGCCCTATTGCTCGCCCTGAAGGCGGAGCAGAATGCCTTTGACTTTTTCAACCACCTCTTGCGGGCGACGAGCGACAATGAGGTCAAACGCTTCGCAGCCGAATTTGCCGAAGAAGAGCAAGAGCATGTTGAACTCGTGCAGAATGAGCTGGAAAAATATCCCGAAAGCGACGAACCAATTCGCGATGACATGGACCCGCCGGTTTCTCAGGGTTGAAACGTCAGCCCTGCTTATGACTTTTTGCGCTGATCGCGCACCCGCACAGCCTTTCCCTGCGATCGGGGCAACTGGCCGGGGCGTTTTGCCACCACATGGCAGGTTAGGCCGATGATGGATTTTATATGGTGGCGCACGTCGCGGGCCATCGCGTTCAGATCATCGTCACCGGTGGCCGCTTCGGGGGCAGCTTCGACTTCCACGGTCAGGCTATCCATGGCGCCGTCGCTGTCGAGGACGATCTGATAGTGCGGCGACAGGCCGGACAGACCGACGAGAACCGCCTCAACCTGTGACGGATAGACGTTGACGCCGCGGATGATCAGCATGTCGTCATCGCGCCCGGTCACCCGAAGGATGCGGACATGAGAGCGCCCGCACACACAGGGCTCATCGCTCAACCGGGTGATGTCGCGGGTGCGGTAGCGTACCATCGGCAGGGCTTCTTTTGTCAGCGTGGTGATTACCAACTCGCCCGACTCGCCCATCGGCAGCGGCTCCAGCGTTTCGGGATCGACGACTTCGAACAGAAAATGATCTTCCCAGCCATGCAGTCCGGCGCGGGCCACATCACACTCGCAGGCTACCCCCGGTCCCATGATCTCCGACAGTCCGTAGATATCAACCGACACGATGCCAAGCCGCCTGTCCAGTTCGGCGCGCATCTGTTCGCTCCAGGGTTCGGCGCCAAAAACCCCACGTCGCACGGGAAGTTCAGTGATATCAATGCCTTGCGCTTCCGCAACCTCGGCGATATTCAGTGCATAGGACGGCGTGGCACACAGAATAGCCGGTGCGAAATCCTTCAAAAGCACGACTTGGCGTTCGGTCGCACCGCCCGACACCGGCACCACAACGCATCCCAGCCGCTCGGCACCGTCATGAGCGCCCAATCCGCCAGTAAACAGCCCGTAGCCATAGGCGTTGTGTACGAGATCACCGGGCCGTGCACCGGCGGCGGCCATCGACCGGGCCATCAGTTCCGCCCATCGATCAACATCACCTGCCGTATAGCCCACCACTGTCGGCTTTCCCGTCGTCCCCGAGGACGCATGCAGCCGGCGCAATTCGTCGACCGGTGAGGCGAACATTTCAAACGGATAATTGTCGCGCAGATCGGTCTTCATCGTGAACGGAAAGTGCCTGAGATCATCGACCGACTGCAAGCGCTCCGGTTTGAGGTTGGCTTCCGCGAACTTGCGCCGGTAGTGCGGAACATTCCTGTAGGCACGCGTCAGCGTCCACTTGAGCCTTTCTGACTGCAGTGCGCGCAACGCCGGGCGCGGTAGGGTTTCGGCGTCTCGTTGAAACATGAACTCAGAGTCGGAAACGGATGTCCGGTGTGCTTGTGCGCTCATCGTGTCACCTCTGCATCTGGATCGGAGATTGCGGCAACGAGGGAGGTGCTGACCGCATCACTCAAGGCTGAGCGGTCGGCCGCAAGACGTTGCGGCCAGTCTGCGAAAACCTGCGCCATGCGGTCGAATCCGCGGCGGCGGACATCGCCGTAGCCGCGCGCCCACACCGCCAGGTCCGCTGTGTTGCAAGCCAGGTCGTAGTCGACGGCAACCGCATCGCTGACCGATTGCAGCCAGCGTTCGATCATTTCCTGTTCCTGCTGAAAGCGTGCTGTGCCCGGACGGCGGGACTTGAGCGCTGCAAGCAAACGGAGGGCAAGCCAGCCAAGCGGGCCGGACGTCTTAAGCTTCACGGCGATCCCGGATCGGTGTTTTCCAATGCGCGGCGCTGGCAGCCAGCTCTCGAAGCGAGCTGGCAATATGCCCGCCAGCTCATCGCGGCCGGGTTTCAAATAATCGACAACCGTCAACGGCACATCGTCGCCAACGCCAAGCTCTCTGCGAATG
>JAEKFU010000487.1 GCA_016522385.1 Pseudomonadota bacterium | reverse complement strand
GTTTGTGCGCCCGCTGGACGTCGTTATGCTCCGCTTGTGGTCAACCAGACCACGGCGCGAAGCATGCCTAGCCAGCAGACGCAGAAACGCGGTCAAATGATTCCACATGAGAAAGAAACGCTCTAGCGCAGTATGCGCCACAACCAATTTGCCTAAGCCCTTATCCTGCCACGATTTCTTGATTGAATTACGTAAGGTCAGAATTTTGCATTGGCTTCGGGTGGACGAAGGGCCTTCTTGCTTGTTCACACATCCGCAGGGCTCTAGTCTTTCTTGCCTTGTGTCAAATTGCCATATGTTTGGCGTCACTTTCCCTAAGAGCATGACGCCAAGCGTACACTCGTGACCGAGACCCTGCGGAGTGATTCCCGGCGCAGGGTCTCGTTATTTCAGATCAGAGTGATTTCGACCAGCACATCACACGGCGCCAATGTCGCACTCCTGGTTTCCGGATCGTGCTTCAAGGTCAGCCTCAATCATTGATTTGCCGGCATTGCCGCGGCATGCGGCACAAGGCTTGCACGTTCCAACCCTTAAATGACAGCAATTGGGCCTTTGGAACTCGAACATGCCTCAAATTGAAACACTGATGCTGATCGCACTTGGATTTTGCCTCGCTGCGTCTATCGCTGTAATGGCTGTAAAGGCAGCATGGAAGCTCGCAATCCAGACAAGTGAGCGCCGGGCTCACCGTAGCAATTCCGAAGTGAAGTCGGTGGAAGAACTCGACGAGGAATCGCTCAAATCCGAATACAGTAAGCTCCGGCGTCGATACGAACTCAAGGTGGAAAACTATAATACGCAGCTCGCCGAGCACCTTGCTGAGTTGTCGCGCATACGCAAACGGTCCGATGATCTCAAGGCTTCACACGGCGAAATAAGCCGACAAAACGAAGCCCTTGAGCGCGACATCACCGAATGCAAGAAAACGATTGCCACCCTGGAGACTGGCGCGGCGGACAAAGACAAACAGACCGAGGCGTTGCAGGCGCAGATCGCCAAGAGCCAGAAATCCTCAAAAAAGTTGACTGACACTGTTTCAAACCTGCGTCAAGAACTCGATGCGGCGAATGCCAACGCGGATGAGCTGAAGACGACCATCGGTTCACAGCAGTCTCAGATTGCCGAATTGGTTGAGGCAGCGGCAGAAAATACGCAAAGTCTAGCCGACAAAGCCACCCGTATCGCGGAACTGGAAGTGGCCGCTGGCAATCATGAAGCAGAAGTCGTTGCCCGTATGAGGGAAGTAGACACCCTGACGGATGAGCTGGGCCATGCGCGCCAGGACAATGAGAAACTGCACACAACCGTGCGCCAGCTCACAGATGATCTAACGGCCCGCACCCGTTCGCTGGAAGAAGCCAAGACAGAAATCCAGCGCATCAGCCAGGAAAAATCCGCAACTGACAGCCAATTGAGAAAGGTGGTCGGCACCGAGAATGAACGGCTTGGCAGCTTGGGCCGGCTGGAGCACGAGCTAAAGCAACGCGATGAGGATTTGGCTCGGACCAACAGGGAGCTGGGCGAACTGCAGTCAGCGAAAGCAACCATCGAACAGGAGCGAAACGCCTCACAGCTCGTGGCCGAAGCCCGCCAGAGCACAATCGCACAGCTGGAAACCGAGATCGTCGACGCGAAGTCTGATCTGGAGGCGCGTGATGCCATTGTAATCATGCTGCGCAAGCAGATTGCTTCGCACAAGGCCTCACTGGATGCGCTCAACGAGGAAGTCACTGCCCTGCGCAATAGCAATGATGCTGAAATTCTTCCGCTTCAGAAAACAGGCACCAGTGCACTTAATCAAGCGGTCCGCGCCAAAAGGATTGGAGCCAAATCTACGGATAAGGCTGCAGTCGCGGTGAAGAAGAGCACCAATCCCTTGGCCTCGCGCATACGCGCGCTGCAGCAATCGATCGTCAACCCTTAGAGCGTTTCAGAAGTTGCAGCAAAGCTGTGCTAAGTCAGCAATGCGCTACAAGCGGGCGCGTTCGCCAGGCGCTTGAGCGCGAAGCCGGACGCAATGTCGAGGTGATGTGACTGACGTGCCGTCTGATGCCGGATCAAAAGACGAATGCCGACTTTCGAAACTTTCAAGTATTGCAACGCCATTCACCTAGAACCAGACGTGGCGGCTGAGATCTCTGCTTTTCAATAACTCATGCCTTCCTTCGACTGGTCGCACCCCGTTTCCTACTCGTTCACAGCATCCTTCAACTCTTTACCGGCCTTAAACTTCGGCTGCTTGGAAGCGGGAATCTGAATTGTTTCGCCAGTGCTGGGGTTGCGGCCTTCCCGAGCGGCGCGATCAGAAACGCTGAAACTTCCAAAACCGACGAGCTGAACGTTTTCACCGCTCACCAGTGCGCCCGTGATGGCATCAAATACTCCGTCTACGACGGCAGCAGCATCAGCTTTCGAAATGCCGGTATCTTCGGCAACGGCGGCGACAAGATCGTTTTTGTTCATCGATCATCTCCTCTGTAAACTATCCCTCTATAAATATCGAATTACCGAAAAGAAGCTAGGGTGTGCCACGTTGGGGTTGCCGGCAACAAGCGGCGAGAGTCTAGAATTGGCACATCCCGGACCAGTGGCACGCTCATCAATTAGGTCCGTTCTGTTTCTTCGTCTTGAGCGTTCAGCTCAGATACTCCATTTAATTGCACGACTGACAACTCACTTGCGTGTCTGACGGTCCTTTCCGCCTTGGTACATCGCAGCTACAACACATGGCGTCATTTTTCCACATCACTGCATCCTACATGAACATCACCGAAGTCCTGAAACTGATGCACGATCGTTGGCTCGAGAGTTCGGCCATCTAACACAACATATTGCGGGGGCCAATTTGAGCCCGCGAGCAATAGCAATTCGCGTGAGCCTTTTTCACCAGATGGTTCGATTGACCGCC
The DNA here is from genome assembly GCA_016522385.1 of Pseudomonadota bacterium. Lineage (GTDB taxonomy): Bacteria > Pseudomonadota > Alphaproteobacteria > Rhizobiales > Aestuariivirgaceae > JABDJG01. Next base: position 3,368 of record JAEKFU010000487.1, on the reverse strand, counting down.
CCTCTGAGCCGACGGTCACTTCAGCCACTGGCTTGGGCGTTTCCATCCACAGATCGAAGAGCCGAACCTTGGCGGCGCAATCCAAAGTGTAAAGGAATCGGTTCGACGCTGACAACCGCGCGCGTATGGCACGATGGTCGGATTTGATAACAGAAACGGTCTTATTGCTTGTCGCGTCGACAAGCTCAATTCGACCCCGATCGAGGATTTTCACCAACAGTTCTTTGTCGAGATCTAATCTGTTCCTCTGCTTGGTCGGTCGCTCAGCGTCCGGTACAAGAACTGTCCAGCTTGCTCGAACTTCAGACATGTTTGCAAGTTTGGGTGGCCGCGCAGGTGCTTTGAGCAGATATCTGGCCATTGATGCGACCTCGTTCGCAGACAACTCGCCCGATGTACCCCAATTCGGCATACCCTTGGTGAGGCTGCCATAGTGAATTATGTCACGCAAATATTTGAACCCACGCTTGCGTGTGATGGCGGTAGTCAGCGGTTTGCCAGTCATTCCCTCTCGCTCAGGCCCGTGACATCCAGCACATCGCTGGAAGTAGATCCGATTGGTGCGATCGACCTTCACCTTGACCAGCTGTAAATTTTCCATTGGGCTTGCAGGCTGGCGACGCACGAAGACATTTGGCTTTGCTTTGTCTCGGTCGAGCAAAAGCAGTGCATGCCTCTCGGTGTCCGCTCCTTGTGCCCAGCTAATGCAGGGAACCAAGGCGCAGGTCGCAACGCCTGCGACTAGCTTAAGGAAGGCCCAATCAGACCCCGTCGATTCACGCTTTGCATCCAATGGAACTTCTCCACTCGCTCATAAGTGAGGGCGCTGAACGCCTGATCGAACTGGCGAAACTCGATCCAAACAGAAGAGAGCCCCGAGATGCACATCGGGGCTTCATCTTACTTGGGTCGGCTCAGTATTCACCAGACCGCGGCAAAGGTAAGAATGGTTGACGTTGTGTCAACTCGACTTATGTCCAATACTCTTGTCGCGAAATTCAGAGACCCTACTGACAATACAAATTTTTTTTGGCACATCCCGGACTAACGGCATGCTTTTCGCCGTCGATCCCACAGGTGTCATGCTGCGGCACAGCTACCGGATCGACTTAAGTCAATCCGGATGAGATACAGGCCAACTGGCTAGCGCGCAGGACTCGTTAATTTCATCGATTCTGCGCAAGCAGGTTTGCCTGCTGAGCAGGCTGGCGCAGGAAACCTGGCCGGTTTTCAAGTCTGTCTAACGCACTCAGGAGGCAAAAGCGCCACGTTGGGGTCGCCGACAACAATTGGCGAGAGGCTGCTGTTGGCACATCCCGGACCAATGTTGATATGGTGTGGCGCGAAGGAGAAGAACGGATGCCACATCGAGCACGTCGTACAAGTTGGTCCTCCCTTGTCCCTATGCTACTGCTGCTGGTTACAGCCGTTGAAGCGGCGTTTGCTGAAAGCAATCCCGAAACGAGAAGCTTTCATTTCCGAGACATTCATCGAGACGGCGCGGTTTTGATTACCGGTCATTTTGGAATCCCTGTTGGGCAAATTGTGACCATTGAGGGCTCACGGGCCAAACCTTCTAAGGTTTCGAACTCCAGAACATTGCGGTTTGTGAAAATTAATGGAGAACCTGTTCCCAAGCCAGGCCAACATCTCATGTGGCCTCCGCTCATCCAAATCAGAAATGTCGATGACTTACCCGAAAAGGAGATCATTGTTGCCGAGGGTTACGAGCTTCTGACTTGGCGTGGAGATCCGAACATCAACTGGCATTTGGAAGTCGAATTCATGATTACGAAAGTGGTCTCACCAGACAGCCTTAAGACGAACAATGCGAGGCCGTAACCAGGGTCCTCACCCTAGGGTCTGTTGAGCCACGCAATCAACTGCCTCCGAGATTTACCAATGTCACGCGGCGGTTTATGGCCCGACCTTCCTCGGTATCGTTGTCTGCAACCGGTCGGGCCTCACCAAATCCTTTAACCTGAACACGGCCATGATCGACACCGTACTGCTCAGTCAGAGTCCGCATAACGGTGATCGATCGGCGGTAGGACAGATCGAGGTTGTATTTGTCGCTACCGACATTGTCGGTATGACCCTCGATCAACACCCGCTGGCCGGCAAGCTCATCTGATTTCAGTGCATTGGCAATTTCCAGCACCTGGGCATGTCCCTGGGCCTCTATGCGGTCTGAATCGAATTCAAAGTTGACGGTAAGATCGACCCGCGCGTCCTTTCCCTGAACGAGGGCCTGAGTAATGGTCGCCGCGGTCGTAACCTGTGGCCGCGCTGCACCTGACTGTTTGTGAGGGCAATCGCTAACACCTTTCCATACAACAGCCGATAGGTCCAAGCCGCCAAAGTCGTTTCCGATACGGTTCGCACCTGTAAACACGGCACCTTTCAATTGCGATCCTGTGAAATCATTCCCGACTAAATTGGCGCGGATAAAGCATGCTCCGTTCAAATTGGCCTTCGAGAAATCGGCGCCCTGCAAATGTGCCTGGGAGAAATTGGCACGCGTCAGATTTGCGCGTCCGAAATCATCCCCCTGAATTTGCGCATTGACAAATATGGCGGCGGTCAGATTCGTATCGCCGAAGTCTACACCTTGAAAAACGGCCCCCGTGAAATTGGCATTCGACAAGTTCGAGTCACTGAAATCGACGCCAACAAACTTGCTGCCGGAAAAATCACGTCCTGCAAAATTCGTATCGCTGAAATCCGTGCCAGTGAACACCTGCCCGGTTGCAGATCCGCCTTTTTGTTGACTTCCAGCCTGAGTGCCTGCACCTGTCTTGATATCGACTCCGGGCACCGTAATACCTTCCGGTGTTACCTTGATTGCGCCGTCGCCAATGAATACACCTCCCTCATCGACCTTGACGGCGCCCTCATTAATGTTGATATCGGTCGCCATACCGGACTCTGGTCCCGTCAACAGCATAGTGGACACAAAGACCAGACTGAAATTCACAAACCGTCTCATTTTGAATCCCTTTCGGCTCGCGTGACGTTTGTTCGCCGGCCCACCATGAGCAATTGCGCCCAAGTGCGGCACTAGGATGGCCGCGAGATAACTCATCCACTAATTTGATCGGGCTCTGCGGGCCATCAGGCGTCTGTGTCTGTCGGCTTCAGTGTGTTGTTGAGATTCGGATATTCTGGCTATTCTTGTCGCCATTCGACAACCACCCGAACATGAACAAGCGGGGAGGGAAGCCGCTCCTTCGGCTGCGGGTAGTCGAAATCACATGCGGCACAAAATGGCCCAAAGCTGACCTTGGAACAGCCCAGATGGCCAAAGTACCCTGCCACGGCGCAGCATCTGGTGCGAAGCAAACTCAATGTTGCATAGAGTGTGGTGT
>JAEKFU010000330.1 GCA_016522385.1 Pseudomonadota bacterium | reverse complement strand
GTGTAGTCGGTCCAGTTGTACAGGTACAGTTCCTCGGCAGAAACGGCGCTTACCGAAAATGCCAGCGTCGCGGCGAGCACTCCCGTTTTCAGTATACGAAACATTGTCCTATCCTTTCTAAGTTTACTTTCCAGGCTTTGATGCGAACCAGTAGACGGTGACGAGCGCCAGTGAGATCGCAAACAATATGCTCGATACGGCATTCACTTCCGGCGTGATTCCCTGACGGATCATTCCGTAGATATAAACAGGCAATGTGGTCGTGCCGGCAGTTGAAACCATCAACGAGATGATGAAGTCATCCAGCGAGATGACAAATGCAAGTGTCGCGCCGGCAATGATGCCCGGCATCAACAGGGGGAGCGTGACATAGCGGAACGCCTGCCATTCAGTTGAGTAGAGGTCGCGGGCGGCCTGCTCCATGGTGGTATCCATACCTTCCAACCGTGCGCGAATGGGCATGAACGCAAACGGTATGCAGAACACCGTGTGCGCAACAATCAGATTTCCCAGACCGAAGGTCATTCCGATGCTGGCAAAGAACATCAGCGTCGCAACCGCAGTGACGATTTCAGGCACCACCAGTGGCAATGTGATGAGACCCACGGAAAGCGTCTTGCCTTTGAATTCGCCGCCACGTGCCAGCGCCAGCGCGCCGGCTGTAGCGATCATCGTTGACAGGATAGTGGCAACGGTTGCTACGACCAGGGAGTTGAAGGCCGATGCCAGAATGGCATCATTGGTGAACACCCTGCCGTACCAGTCGATGCCGAAACCTTTCCAGACCATTGAACGCTTGCCGGAATTGAACGAATAGGCAACGAGCACCAGGATCGGAAAATACAGGAAGGCATAGAACAGCCCCGCCACGATGAACAAACCCGGGAAGGATGCAACGGCGCCGGCTCCGCTCGCTTTGCGTTTGCGTGTCGCCGTCATGATCCGTGTCCTTGGGTCGAGCCGCCCTTGTTGATGCGGGCATAGAACAGCATGTTGGAAACAACGAACAGCAGCAGGATCACTGCAACGGCAGAACCGAATGGCCAGTTGCGCGCGGTGGCAAACTGGAATTGCACCAGGCTTCCCAGCATCAGGTTCTTGGCGCCGCCAAGCAGGTCGACGGTCACAAAGTTGCCGACACACGGAATAAACACCAGAATGGCGCCGGCAACGATACCCGGCAGAGTCAACGGTACGACGACGTAGCGAATGGCGCTCCACTTGTTCGAGTAGAGATCGGCCGCAGCCTCGACCAGCCTGAAATCAAGCTTTTCGAGACTTGCATAGATCGGCAGCACCATGAGTGGCAGATACGTGTAGGTGAGCCCCAACACCACTGCAAAAGGCGTATAGAGAAGTCCCAGTGAATCATCCGGTCCGAACAGGCCGACCCATTTGAACGGGGAATCCAGAATGCCGCCGCGCCCAAGTATCAGCAGCCAGGCAAAAGTCCGGATCAGCAGGTTCGTCCAGAACGGTATTGTCACCAGGAAAATCAGCAGATTACGCCGGCGTTCCGGCTGGCGTACGATGTAATAGGCAACCGGAAACCCGATCACGATGGTAATCAGCGTTGCAACAAGCGCCAGCAGCAGCGAACGGCCGATGATGATCAGATAGGCCGGATCGAACACCAGATTGTCGTCGAAATCGCGCTCGAACAGGATCTGCTGATAGGCAGCCAGGGTGAAATTTGGATGCACGCCGCCATAGACATTCTGCTCCAGGAACGAAATGACGATCATGATGCACAGCGGAATGGCCATGAAGATGGCGATGACCAGATAGGTCGGGCTGAGAGCCAGCCAACGGCTGCGCGGGTCCTTCTGGAATGCCGTGCTCATGACGTAAGTACCGCAATTGAGTTGGGGGCGAAGTCGATGCCGACCTTGTCGCCGATATCGATCGTCTGGTGATGCCGGCCCTCCTGGTTCGAGTATCTCGTCTTGAGCTCCGTGCCATCCTTCATTTGCACGGTGTAGATGGATGTGCGGCCCAGGAAAGTCTTGTGCACGAGTGTGCCGTCGGTCTTGCCTTTGCCGACCGGTGCGATGAGCACGTTTTCCGGACGCACATTGAGCGACAGGTCGGTGCCTTCGGCATGCTCGGTTGTCTGCTTGATGGCCAGTTCGACGCCTCCACTCGTGCGGAACTTGGTTGAAGAGCGGGTTCTGGCGCCGACGCTGACATCGATCAGATTGGTGTCACCGATGAAGTCTGCAACAAACCGGTTTGCCGGCCGCTTGTAGATATCTACCGGTCCGCCGATCTGCTGGACCTCTCCATTCGACATGACAGCAATGCGATCGCTCATCGACAGGGCTTCGTCCTGATCGTGGGTAACGAATACAAACGTGATACCGGTCTCACGCTGCAGACGCTGCAACTCGTCGCGCATGGCCTGGCGCAGCTTCAGATCAAGCGCAGACAACGGCTCATCGAGCAGCAGCACTTTAGGGTGCGGCGCCAGAGCGCGGGCAAGCGCGACCCTTTGCATCTGTCCACCGGACATTTGAGTAGGCCTGCGGTCACCGAAGTCTTCCATGTGAACCATGCCCAGCATCTCGCGCACCGTCTTTTCAATTTCACTGTCGGGCTTGCCCAGTCTGCGCAGGCCGAAGGCGATATTGTCGCGCACGGTCATGTGGGGAAACAGAGCATAGTGCTGAAACACGGTGTTCACCGGCCGCTCGTGTGGCGCCAGGTCCTCGATCTCCTCGCCGTAGAGGTAGATCTCGCCTTCGGTGACTTCTTCAAACCCTGCAAACAGGCGCAACAGAGTGGTCTTGCCGCAACCGGACGGTCCGAGCAGGGTGAAAAACTCATTGTGCCGGATGTCCAGTGACACGTTGTCCAGCGCCGTGACACCTTGGGCGGGCCCGCCATAGACCTTTATGACGTTCCTCACTTCAAGCGCGTTTGTGTGATCGTCCGCCACGCGCGTTCCTCCCCACTTTCACAGAACATTTTCTGTTCTGTTCAATTCAACAAACCCTAGGCCAGTCCCTTATTACGGTAAAATATTGATTGTGTACTCATTAGATCGGATTTTCCGAACCAGCCTCTTTTTCCGACCTCTGATTTGTCTCAAAGTTCTCACATGGAAGCCATCCCCGGAATATGGTCCTTTGAAATCGTTTCCCGGCAGTGCTGCTCAAATGCCTCCTGCAGACGGGGTTTGAACTCTTGCGAAAGGGTGGCAACGCCGATGGTCATCGGCTGGTGCTCACCAGCCAGCCTGACAGACGTCAGCTGGCGACCATCCAATGCAGTGAGGTTTTTCGGCCGCACATTGGCAATCGTAAAGCCATAGCCATTGGCGACCATCGTGCGGACCACTTCCTGATTGCCCGAATGCGCATAAACGTTTGGCGTTATGTCGCAACCCTGAAACAACGAGAAAAAGTACTGCCGGCTGTAGGGGAGATCGAGCAGGATCATCGGTTCGTGTTCCAGATCTTCCAGGCTGATCTGATTTCTCCCGGCCAGAGGATGATCAGCCGCCAGAAGGACCTGGGGCGGCAGGCTGGCCAGAGGCTCAAAGGTAACGTCGTCCGGGAACTCGAGATCGTAGGAGATTGCGGCATCGATTTCCACTTCGCGCAAACTGGTGAGAAGTTGCTCGTGGCTTCCTTCCGACAATGCCAGCTCGACATCTGGATGGGCTTTTGTGAACGAATGCCCAAGTTCGGGAATGATCATGGGTGCCAGCGTGACCATGCAGCCGATCGACAGCCGGCCCCGCACCTCATCCCGCAGTTCACCGGCCACATTGTAAAGGCCCTCGGCCTGGCGCAGCAGCAGTTTCGCTTCGCGCATCATCCGTTTGCCTGACCGGGTCAACGCAACGCCCTGCGCGTGGTGGCGAACGAACAGCTGCAGGTTCAGCTCTTTTTCCAGATGCGAGATCGCTGAGGAAATCGACGGTTGCGATATGTTGATCCGTTCAGATGCCAGCTTGATGCTTCCCGATTCCGCCGCGGCAACAAAATACTCCAGATGTTTCAGCGTAAAGCGCATGACGGAAACGCTATCATTGCCGGCGCCTTCAGGGAACCGCAGGCGCCGACTATGTTCCAGGTCAGCGAGGTGGTCCTGGATTGATGCCGTGGTTGGAGAAATCATTTCGGCCGGGCGATCTCCTTGTTGATCAATCTTCTGGAATGACGGCTGTACCGTCGATCTCCACCAGCCATTCAGGTCGTGCAAGCGCCGGCACCACAAGTCCGGTCGATACCGGGTGCACGCCCCTGATGTACTCACCCATCGTGCGATAGATCGCCTCGCGGTGACGGACATCGGTGATGTAGACCACCACCTTCACAAGATGCTCCATCTTGCCGCCGCACTCTTCGATGAGCTGCTTGATGTTCTGCATCACCTTGTGCGTCTGCTCGACCGGATCGTGGCTGTCGATGTTCTTGCCCCCGTCGAGTTCCTGTGGGCACTGCCCGCGCAGATAGATCGTGTTGCCGGCAACGACCGCCTGGCAGAGGTCATTGTCGAGACTCTGTTCCGGGTAGGTTTCTTTGGTGTTGAACTTGCGAATGCGGGTATGGGCCATCTTACGCTCCGTCATTATGAGCCATCAGCCTTGCGTTCCGCGGGACTACGGTACTCCAGATACTTGCGTTGCGTGGAAATATGGTCCGCCAGATGCTTGGCGTCGTGCCAGACGCCCCAAATGAAGGAGGACGCCCGACGCGACTGCCATGGCAATCCCAGGAAATAGATGCCAGGCTCGGCCGAAACACCGCGCTGATGCTTTGGCTTGCCGTCTTCGTCGAACGCGTCAACCTTCAACCAGCTGTAATCGACAGCAAAGCCTGTTGCCCAGACGATTGAGGTTATTCCAGCCTCCACCAGATTCAATTCGAGAATGGGATCGGTCACGCAGTCCGGATCCGGATCGATGTTGCGGGCTTCAGGCTCCTCGGGAAGGTCGAGACAATTGCGGGCAACATAAGCGTCGGCTTCGTCCAAAACCGACAGATAGTTGGCATCCCCTAGCGCAAGATTGTCCGCAAGGTCCGGCGCGAAGCTCAGCACACCGTCTTTGAACGATTTCGTCAGACCTACGAGCGTCATACCCTGTGCAGCAAGACGCCGGAAGTCGACCGTGTTGCCGCCATAGGCACCGCTCACCGAAATCGTGACATGTTCCGTACCTGGCTCCAGGGCTTCGGCATCCCACTTGCCAAGGACCCCCAGCCACCAGACGAAGTCACGCCCGCGATAGCTGCGGGGAGGGCGGTCGTGCGGGCCGACAGAGAGGTAAACACGCTTTCCCGAACGCGACAGTTCGTCAGCGATCTGCGCCCCCGAAGATCCAGCTCCAACCACCAGCACAGCACCCTCGGGCAACTGGCCGGGGTTGCGGTAGTCGCTGGAATGCATCTGTATGACCCCTGCATCCTCAGGAACAACGGGTGGTATGACAGGGCATTGGAAAGGTCCGGTGGCAGCAACCACGTTGTCGGCTTCGATCACGCCCTCCGACGTTTCGACACGGAAGCCGGGTCGGCCAATGTTCCTTTGCACATCCTTTACCTCCACGCCACAGCGGATGGGGGCAGCGATCTTTTCTGCGTAGGCGACAAAATAGTCTGCGACCTTCTCCTTGGGGGCAAAGGCATCAGGATCGATATCGGAAAACTCCATGCCTGGAAAACGATCATGCCAGGCCGGACCATTGGCCACCAAAGAGTCCCACCTTCCCGTGCGCCAGCGTTCGGCAATTCGATCCCGTTCCAGAACGAGGTGAGGCACGTCGTTTTTGCTCAGGTGCTCGCTCATGGCCAGGCCGGCTTGGCCGCCGCCAACAACAAGCGCGTCTACTTTTTCAATTGACACTTCTGGATCCTTTTCTGGCATTCCAACATGTTGCGCGGATGCAACGAACTTAGGTGCGTCGAAGTTTGCTATCGATGGGCAGGGAGCTTCATCGAGGAGCGGATTGAACTGCGGATGCGCAGCAACGTCCTTGACACGCTCGTCATTGACATGGACTTCGCGGCCATCGCGGATGGAATCCTTGTAATGTTCGTCGGTACGGATCATCGTCCCATCATCTCCTTAGTTGCGGCAGTCGCCCCGAGGCGGGGCGGGCGCGATCTCATGGGTTATCTTGCGCGCGCAGCCTGATTTTGAAAATTATTAATTTTCGATCTTTTGCGTTGGATTTTCAAAATCAACGAATTTGAACCGATACGCCCGTTGTACGCTGGCGTTCTTACGTGGCGCCCCGCAGAGCGGCTGGAACATAGCTGGTCGCAAGTTCCATGAAGCTGGAGA
>JAEKFU010000309.1 GCA_016522385.1 Pseudomonadota bacterium | reverse complement strand
GGATCAGACTCAGTCGCCTTGATGCGCCTGATGAGGGATTGGGCCGACAGAAACACGTCGACGCCGAAAATGACTGTTCTCACTGTTGATCATGGGCTGCGGCGGGCGTCCGCCGAGGAGGCGGCCGTGGTCGCCCGATGGGCATGTGGTCTGGGCCTGTCGCACCATGTTCTGCGCTGGCAGGCCGCCAAGCCGGTTACCAGTGTTCAGGTTGCAGCGCGCAACGCGCGGTACCGGCTGATGTCCGAATGGTGCCTTGAGAACGGCGCGCAGGCCATCGTTACCGCCCATACCGCCAATGACCAGGCCGAGACGGTGTTGATGCGCCTGGCCCGTGGCAGCGGACTTGACGGGCTGGCCGGTATGGCAAGGACATCGCTGACGCCGTGGCCGCTACTGAGGCCCTTCCTTGACATCACCCGACAGCGGTTGCGGGCAACATTGACGGCAACCGGACAAGGGTGGATCGACGATCCCAGCAATGATGATGACCGATTTGAGCGTATCCGCATGCGCAAGGTCCTGTCGCAGCTTGAACCGCTTGGCATTGATGCCGAGCGCATTGCAGTGTCGGCAAGACGGCTCAACCGGGCCAATCAAGCACTCGATCTTGCCGCACGCGAACTCAAGCAGTCGGTTCTGGTCAGTCATCAATCAGGTTTCGGCGAGATCGACTTGTGCACCTTCCTCGAAGCGCCCGAAGAATTGCGTATACGCCTCTTACAGAGCTTGGTTTGGCAGTTCGGCAGCCATGACATGCCGCGCTTGGCGGCACTGGAGCGAGTTTCGGCGTGGATTGTCGATGGAAACGCCCGCGCCCGCACGATATCAGGCTGCCGCATCGTGCGTCGGAAGAAACAACTTGTAATCGGTCGTGAACCCGGCCGGATTGCGGTTGAACCAGTGCGGCTCGAAGCCGATGGCGGGTATGCCGAAGGCGTTTGGGACCGCCGGTTCCGGTTTTGCGTGCGTGGTGCAGGGGTGAGGGACAAGTTGTCAGTGGTGCCATTCGGTGCGCTGCAGACCAGCAGTCGACCTGGAATTAGCAAGAAAACCAGCGGCTTGCCGGCTTTTGTGCGGGCTGGCCTGCCGGTGCTTCTCAACCATGGCGAGATGCACAGCGTGCCGCATCTTGGAATCGTTGCCGCCGCATCGGGCGCGCGCCTGCTGGTGGATGTCGAATTCTTTGATCTGAAGTAAGCGTTGCTACGTTAACCCAAGCGATAGGATTTTGTTTAGCTCAAAGGTGATCTTGGCAAGGCGTTGCGGGTTTCTTATGTTAAGGTGACATTATGTTGGATGGGGAAGGCATCACCTTTAGTGTGATTTCTCTGCATTCATAATCTCAGTTCCGGAGTGATCTGTTGAATAATTTTCGCAATTTTGCCGTTTGGGTGATTATCGCCCTTTTGCTGTTTGCCCTTTTCAACCTGTTTCAGGGTTCCGGACAGCGGGCCAAGTCTTCCGAGGTGAGCTATTCGCAGTTCCTCGAAAAGGTCGATCGTGGTGAAGTCCGCAATGTTGTCATCTCCGGTGAATCGATTACCGGCAAACAATCCAACGGCCAGGTTTTTCAGACCTATGCGCCGAAAGATGCCGATCTTATCAAAAGGCTGAACGAAAAGGGTGTCGAAATCAAAGCGCGCCCGCCGGCGGAAGAAGGACTGCTGCCTAGCCTGTTGTTCTCCTGGTTCCCGATCCTGTTGATGATTGGTGTGTGGATTTTTTTCATGCGCCAGATGCAGGCCGGTTCCGGCAAGGCGATGGGGTTTGGCAAGTCAAAGGCAAAGCTGCTCACCGAACGCCAAGGCCGGGTGACGTTTGATGACGTAGCCGGTGTCGATGAGGCTAAGGATGACCTTCAAGAGGTTGTCGAGTTCCTCAAGGACCCGCACAAATTTCAGCGCCTCGGTGGCAAGATCCCCAAGGGTGCCCTGCTGGTGGGACCGCCTGGCACCGGCAAGACGCTTCTGGCGCGCGCCATTGCTGGTGAGGCAAATGTGCCGTTCTTTACGATTTCTGGTTCTGACTTCGTGGAAATGTTCGTCGGCGTCGGCGCCAGTCGGGTGCGTGACATGTTCGAGCAGGCCAAGAAGAACGCGCCGTGCATCATCTTCATCGATGAGATCGACGCGGTCGGCCGTCATCGTGGTGCGGGTCTCGGCGGCGGTAACGACGAACGTGAACAAACTCTCAATCAGTTGCTGGTCGAAATGGACGGTTTTGAAGCCAATGAGGGTGTAATCCTGATCGCCGCCACGAACCGGCCGGACGTTCTCGATCCGGCCTTGCTGCGGCCTGGCCGCTTTGACCGTCAAATCGTGGTGCCAAATCCGGATGTTGCAGGCCGTGAGAAGATTCTCAAGGTTCATATGCGCAACGTGCCCCTGGCGCCGGATGTGGATGCCAAGGTGATTGCACGCGGCACGCCCGGTTTCTCAGGCGCCGACCTGGCCAATTTGGTCAATGAGGCGGCTTTGCTTGCGGCCAGACGGTCGCGGCGGATGGTGACGCATCAGGATTTTGAAGAGGCCAAGGACAAGGTCCTGATGGGCTCTGAGCGGCGGTCGATGGCAATGTCGGAAGAGGAGAAACGCCTGACCGCCTATCATGAGGGCGGACATGCTATCGTGGCGCTCAATGTGCCTGACGCCGATCCCGTCCACAAGGCGACGATAATCCCACGTGGCCGGGCGCTCGGCATGGTGATGCAGCTGCCGGAAGGCGACCGCTATTCGATGAAATACAAGCAGATGACATCCCGTCTGGCGATCATGATGGGTGGCCGGGTTGCCGAAGAACTAATCTTCGGCCCGGAAAACATCACGTCGGGTGCTCAATCGGACATCCAGCAGGCGACAAAGCTGGCGCGAGCCATGATCACTCAGTGGGGCTACTCCAAGGAGCTCGGGCTGGTCGCCTATGGTGACAACCAGGAAGAGGTGTTCCTGGGGCATTCGGTAGCTCGCCACCAAAATGTCTCCGAGGAGACGGCGCAGAAGATTGATGACGAGATTCGTCGACTGGTCGATGAAGGTTATGAAACTGCCAAGAAGGTGCTGAAGAGAAAGTCCAAGGATCTTGAGGCGCTTGCGCAGGGTTTGCTGGAGTATGAGACGCTGAGCGGCGAAGAAATCCAAGATCTCATTGCCGGCAAGCCACCAAAACGGAACGATGACGATGATGGTGGCGCGCAGAAGGCAAAGTCTGCCGTGCCGGTCACCAAGGCACCGAAAAAGGGTGAAGAAGGCGGCGGCGAGATGGAGCCGCAGCCACAGGCCTAGAGCGTTTCTTTCTCATGTGGAACCATTTGGTGGCCCAAATCCGGCCATCGGACGTCGTTACCGAACTTGCCCGATGACCCACATCGCGCTGCGTTCCGTAACTAGCCGAGTGACCGGATTTGGACCGTCAAATGATCCCACATGAGAAAGAAACGCTCTAGAAACAGGGTTTCCAAAAATTGATGGTCGTGCCTGTAATGGAGGCGCGGCCATTTGGTTTGCTTGGGCACGAATGACATTGCGGAGCAGCGCATAGCATGAGCGATGGCAATCCCTATTTGCGCCCGGCTGGACTGTTGTGGGGCCGCGACGCGGACCAGGCGGTGCTTTCCGGCCATGCGGGCCGGCTGGCCGGTGGCCAGGTCGCCTATACGCAGATCGAGCTGTCTTTTCGCCACGAGGCTTTGGTGAGCAGTACCTGGCATAGCTTTCGCGACCTTGCTGCCTCGCGTGAAGACGCGATTGCCGAGCGGTTGAAGCAGATTGAGATACCGCGCGATACCGTTGCCGGTATTTCAATGACTGCACCGGTCTTGATGGGCGTCGTCAACGTCACACCGGATAGCTTTTCGGATGGCGGGCAGGCGTTTGACACCGGGGATGGCATTGCGCAGGGTCGCAGATTGGCAGCCGCCGGGGCGCAGATACTGGATGTCGGCGGGGAGTCGACCCGGCCGGGTTCCGACCCGGTGCCCGCCGATGAAGAGCTTGAACGGATCAGGCCGGTGGTCAAGGCACTGGCTGAGGATGGTCACGTCGTGTCCGTCGACACCCGCAAACCCGAGGTGATGCAGGCTGCTGGCAGATTTGGCGCGAAACTGATCAACGATGTTTCGGCGCTTACATTTGATGATTGCAGCATATCAGTCGCGCGAGAACTGGACCTGCCGGTAATCCTGATGCATGCACAGGGCGACCCCAAGACAATGCAGCAGAACCCGGTCTATGACGATGTCGCGCTGGATGTGTTCGATGCATTGCAGGGCTGGATCGAAACCTGTGAAAGGGAAGGTTTGGATCGCGGAAAATTGCTTGCTGATCCGGGAATCGGATTCGGCAAGACATTTCGCCATAACCTTGAAATTCTCAACCGGGCGACATTATTCCACGGACTAGGTGTACCGCTCGTGTTTGGTGCGTCACGCAAGGCATTTATTGGCGCACTGACGGGTGAAAAGCAGGCAGGAAGACGGGTCAGCGGATCTATTGGAGCCGGACTGGTGGCGTTGAGCCAGGGCGTACAGGTCATCCGCGTGCACGATGTCGCTGAGACCGCCCAGGCAAGCACCGTTTACCACAATGCATTAGACCCAAATACTGCCCAGTTTTAAACTATGATCATACGTCGGCATGCTGTAATTTGCGTCAAGTAAGTTGGGTTTCTCAGGGTTTCAGACAGACAATGACCAGAAAGTATTTTGGTACCGACGGGATCCGCGGTAGGGCCAATCACCAGCCGATGAATGCAGAGACAGTGCTGAAAGTTGGCATGGCGGCCGGCAGCCTTTATACACGCGGTTCACACCGCCACCGGGTGGTTATCGGTAAGGACACGCGGTTATCCGGTTATATGATCGAGCAGGCTTTGACGGCCGGATTTCTTTCAGTCGGCATGGATGTATTCCTGTTCGGACCATTGCCGAGCCCCGGGGTGGCGATGCTGACAAGATCGCTAAGGGCCGATATCGGCGTGATGATTTCCGCCTCGCACAACCCCTATCATGACAATGGCATCAAACTGTTCGGGCCAGACGGCTACAAACTGTCGGACGAACAGGAACTGCGCATCGAAAGCCTGGTTCAAGGCAACGCCGATCATCTGCTGGCCAAATCGGATCGCCTGGGACGAGCCAAGCGGATTGAGGATGCACAGGCGCGCTATATCGAGTTCGCCAAACGCACATTCCCGAAAGAGCTGCGGCTCGACGGTTTGCGAATTGTCATCGATTGCGCCAATGGCGCCAGCTACAAGGTTGCTCCTGCGGCCTTGTGGGAACTTGGTGCAGAAGTCTTCTCCATCGGCGTTGAACCAGATGGTTTCAATATCAACGAGAAATGCGGCTCGACATCTCCGGACAAACTGGTGGACAAGGTTCGTGAGCTTCGTGCCGATATCGGCATCGCGCTGGATGGCGATGCGGATCGTGTGGCGATTGTCGATGAATGCGGCGAGATCATCGATGGCGATCAGATTATGGCCCTGATTGCAACCTCTTGGCGCGATCGCGGCGTTCTGATGGGCGATGGCCTGGTGACGACGGTTATGTCCAACCTAGGCCTTGAACGATATCTGCAAGAACAGGGTATCGGCCTGATCCGAACACAGGTTGGCGACCGCTATGTTGTGGAACATATGCGCAAACACGGGTTCAACGTCGGCGGTGAACAATCCGGGCATATCGTGCTGTCGGATTTTGCGACTACTGGGGATGGTCTCGTCGCCGCCCTACAGGTGCTCGCCGTGGTGGTGGCCAGCGGAAAGCCGGTCAGCGAGGTCTGCAATGTGTTCACACCACTACCGCAAGTCATGAAAAATGTCCGCTATGCTTCAGGCAAACCACTGGAGTTGCCAGCGGTCAAATCAGCGATCGATGAAGCTGAAGAGCAACTCAAAGACACTGGCCGGCTGGTCATTCGACTTTCCGGTACTGAGCCTTTGGTCCGCGTCATGGCGGAAGGCGACGACAGGCAGATGATCGATGATGTCGTAAACCAGATCGTTGACGTCTTGAAACGCGAAGCCGCCTGACGTAGCGCGCTCATCCACTTCAGAGCTTTAAAATTCGGGATGCCGACAATGTCGGCATCGGCCGACTTTTGCCAGCCTTTGTATGTTTGAAACCCGACAACTCAAAATTCATCCGCTTTGGCAACAGACTAATAGCCTTAAGAGCTTCTTAAGCGGTTTGGTTAATAATGCTTTTCGAGATTGGTTGTTGGACGGCGACGCGCAAACCCCGGGAAACCTCGGAGGATCGCGCTCCAACCGGATGGCCAGATCAAAGTTGGTTGCTGGGACAAAGCCACAAGCAGGCTGCTGCCCGATTTTGGAGTCGCGTGATGATGTTTCGTACTTGCTTGAATTCCACCATAGGCCTGATTGCGCTTGTAGCTGCTGTGCCGGCATTGGCCGCTGATTCTTTGCCGCCGCCAGCCCCGGTTCAAGTGGTTGATCAAACCTCGTCCTGCCTGTATGGGCGTTTCGATGTCGGTGGCGTGTTCCACGAACGCCCTGACATAAGCTTAACCGCCATTGGCCCCGGCGGCGGCTTTGGCGGGGGTTCTTTGAATGCCGTGGGCGAAACGATAGAAGACTCTGTGTTGTTTGAAGCCGGTTTCGGCTGCCAGCTGCTCGATACTTTCCGTGTCGAAATTGTCGGTGGGGCAAGACTTGAGCAGTCGCTTTCCGATCCGTTCGGTACTCTGAGTGCCGATCTTCAATCCTTTACCGGTTTTGCGAATGTCTATTATGACATCACCAACTATGCCGGCTGGACGCCCTATATCGGCGGCGGTATCGGCCTTGCCTATCATCGCATTACCGATCTCGTCGCACCGCCTGATTCATCATCCGGCGATGAAGTCGACTTCGCCTGGAACCTGCAGGCCGGGCTTTCCTACGACGTTTCACAGCAGACCAAAGTCGATTTCGGTTATCGCCTGACCGATCTCGGCAAGGCACGGTCGGACGGCCTGGTAACGATGATCGTTGATGATCTGATGGCCCACGAATTCAAAGTCGGCGTGCGATTCAATTTCGACGCCTGGTAGTCGAGCCGTCAAGTGTGAGGGATGCTGGTAAACCCTGTCCGGCGATTGTGCCGGCTAGAGCGTTTCTTTCTCATGTGGAACCATTTGATGGTCCAAATCCGGTCACTCGGCTAGTTTCGGAACGCAGCGCGATGTGAGTCATTGGGCAAGTTCCGTAACGACGTCCGATGGCCGGATTTGGGCCACCGAAGGCCGTGTTTGTGCGCCCGCTGGACGTCGTTGTGCTCCGCTTGCGGTCAACCAGACCACGGCGCGAAGCATGCCTAGCCAGCAGATGCAGAAACGCGGTCAAATGATTCCACATGAGAAAGAGACGCTCTAGGGTTTGCCGATCTTTTGGTTCGTGCAAGACCGAATGCGGTGCCGATTTGCTTGCCGGCTGGCGACACTCTTTCTAAGGCATGTCCTGTTAAGCTGGCGCCGATCTGGTGCAAAACATTCTACGCAGCTGCGTTGCTGTTGCGGTTATCGATGAGTTTGACAATGTCACTCATCATGCCGTTGATGCGATAGTCGCTTGGCGTGTACACGGCGGCAACGCCGAGTTGCTTGAGTACGTGGCGGTCTTCCTCGGGAATGATGCCACCGACGATGACCGGCAGATGGCCGAGATTGGCGCTGCGTAGCCGGTTCATCACATCACGCACAAGCGGGACATGCGATCCGGACAGGATCGACAGACCGATGGCATGGACCTCGTCTTCGATGGCCGCGGCAACGATCTCGGCCGGTGTCAAGCGAATGCCGTCATAGCGCACGTCCATGCCACAGCCCGCGGCGCGAACTGCGATCTGCTCGGCACCGTTGGAGTGGCCGTCTAGGCCCGGCTTGCCGACAAGAAATCGCACCGGCGTACCCAGTTTGGCTGACAGGGCCGCAACGGCCTGTTTGACATCGCTGACACTTTCCGTGCGCACATGGATCACAACGTCGACGCCGGTCGGCGCTCGGTATTCGCCGAACACCTCACGCAGCGCGGCGCCCCATTCTCCCGTCGTCACACCCGTCTTGGCACAGACCACCGAGGCTTCCATGATGTTGCGGTCTTCCCGTGCCGCCGCAGACAGCTCGCTTAGTGCGGTCTCGGCGGCGGCGTTATTTCGGTCCTTGCGCCACTGTTTCAGTCGTTCGATCTGGTCATACTCGATACTGTCAGCAACCGTGACAAAGGAGTTGGTTTCGCCTTTCGACAATGGCGAGGGTTCAGTCTCGGTATAGGCGTTGAGACCGATGATTGTCTCATCACCGTTTTCGATCGCTGCGATGCGAGTGGTGTTGGAGGCGACCAATTGCTTTTTCATGTACCCAGTGTCCACGGCGGCAATTGCGCCGCCAAGCGTTTCGATGTGTGCCAACTCGCGGCGCGCTTCGGACTTGAGGTGTTCGACCTTGTCTGCGATTTCCTGCGATCCATCGAAAATGTCGCCATAAGCGAGGAGGTCCGTTTCGTGAGCGAGGATCTGCTGCATCCTGAGCGACCACTGCTGGTCCCAAGGCCGCGGCAGGCCGAGTGCTTCGTTCCAGGCGGGCAGCTGCACCGCACGGGCCCTGGCGTTCTTAGACAATGTGACCGCGAGCATCTCCAACAGTATGCGATGCACGTTGTTTTCCGGCTGCTGCTCGGTCAGCCCTAGCGAGTTGACCTGGACCCCGTAACGAAAACGACGCAGCTTTTCATCCTCGACGCCATAACGCTCCAGGCATATCTCGTCCCACAATTCGCTGAAGGCGCGCATTTTGCAGATTTCGGTAATGAACTTGATTCCGGCGTTGACGAAAAAACTGATGCGGCCAACTACGAAGGGAAACTCGTCCGGCGGGACCTCGCGCGATGATCTGACTGCGTCGAGCACTGCCGTTGCCGTGGCAAGAGCATAGGCGATTTCCTGCACCGGTGTCGCGCCGGCTTCCTGCAGGTGATAGGAGCATACATTCATCGGGTTCCATTTCGGCAGCTCGCGGTAGGACCAGGTGATGGTGTCCTTGATCAGCCGCATCGACGGGCCGGGTGGAAACACATAGGTGCCGCGGGAAAGATACTCCTTGACGATGTCGTTCTGCGTAGTGCCGGTCAGGCAAGCCCGGGCGACGCCCTGTTCTTCGGCCAGTGCGGTGTAAAGCGCCAGCAGCCAGGCGGCAGTGGCGTTGATCGTCATCGACGTATTCATCTGATCGAGGGGAATGTTCTCGAACAGGGTGCGCAAATCGCCGATATGTGAAATCGGCACGCCCACCTTGCCGACCTCGCCGCGGGCCAGCTCGTGATCACTGTCAAAACCAGTCTGGGTCGGCAAATCAAATGCGACCGACAGGCCGGTCTGACCCTTTGCCAGATTGGTGCGATAGAGCTTGTTGCTATCGGCCGCCGTCGAGTGGCCGGCATAGGTTCTGAAGATCCACGGTCGGTCGCGGCGTGCTTTTCTTGGTTTTTCGTCTGCCATCGCGGGGCGCCCCTTGAGCCCGTCAAAGTTCGGTGCATGGAAGCATGCATTATGTTGCAGTGCAACCAATTGTGGCAAGTGACCCTGATAAGGCAATTTGCAGATTCTGCAATTCGCCGAGACCACGATGGATGCTTGCTTCAAAGGTCCGATCTGTTTAGTGACAGCAGCCGATCGGAACATTTTGGAAGGTTGGTTTTCGGGGTGTCGCTGACAACAACATATCAGGCAAAGATAACAGAGGGTGAGCTGACTGATGATGCCGCCCAGCGCGAGGTGGCGCGTTACCTCAACCAGCTGGCGGTAGCGCTGGAAACCTATACACCCAAAAGAAAGAGTCGTCTGTTGGACCGTATACTTGGCGGTACGGGCAACAAGGTGTCGGTGCCACGCGGTGTCTATATTTTCGGCGATGTCGGGCGAGGCAAAACAATGCTGATGGATTTGTTTTTTGAGACCATCAACAGCACAGCGAAGCGGCGGGATCATTTCTTGAGCTTCATGCAGGACGTGCACACGCGGATCCATGAATTCCGACGCATGCAGAGGTCGGGAGAAATTTGGGAGGACGCCGATCCCATTATCCTGGTTGCCGAGCAGATCGCCGGCGATACACATGTGCTGTGTTTCGACGAATTCCAGGTCAATGACATCACCGATGCGATGATTCTCGGCCGCTTGTTCGAGGCATTGTTCGGTCTTGGCGTGATCGTAGTTTCGACTTCCAATATGCGACCCCAGGATCTCTACCGGGACGGTCTGAACAGAAACGCGTTCATGCCGTTTATCGATATCCTGTTGCGCCACGTAGAGACCATCTCGCTGGATAGCCCGACCGATTACCGGCTCGGCCGGTTGGCGGGAAAGCAGATCTATCTTTCGCCGCTATCGGCAAAGACCGATCAAGCCTTTCAGGCCCTGTGGCATGAACTGACTGAAACCGAAACAGGCGCAGTTGAGTTGCTAATGGTAAAAGGCCGTGAATTGGAGGTGCCGCAGGCGGCGCGCGGTGCGGCACGATTTTCATTCGCCGATCTGTGCGTGGATGCACTGGGCGCGCCTGATTACATTGCGATAGCTGCCCATTACGGCACGGTGTTCATTGAGCGGGTGCCGGTCATTAAGGCCGAACAGCGCAACGAAGCCAAGCGCTTCATTACGCTGATAGATGCCCTCTATGACCGCCGCCGTAAACTAGTCGTCTCAGCGGAAGCAATGCCGGACAAGCTCTATCCGGACGGACCGCATTTGTTCGAGTTTGATCGCACGATTTCGCGGCTCAACGAGATGAAGTCGCATGCCTACTTTGACGCGTGATGTTGGGCCCGGTCGACTACCCTAATTGTCGGCAGAGTCTGGGCCATCAAATGGTTCCATATGAGAAAGACACGCCCTAGGGTCTGTTGAGTATCAGGGTTGCAGTGCTGGTTTGACAGGATTGGCCCATCTTCAGGGGTGTTCGTCGTCGAATATACCAGCATGTCCTTCCTCCTCATGCCCGCGAAACTGAGCCAATTCTGTCAAACCAGCGCCACATCCTGAGTCCCAACAGGCCCTGGCCCAATCAGGTTCCGACCAGCGGCCAGTAGATCCAGGCCGTCGCCAGCATGACGACGATGGATACCACCACCATGCGCGAACCGACCTTCAGAAAGTCGGTGGTCTTGAGATATCCGGACGCGTAGACGATTGTGCACGCT
>JAEKFU010000285.1 GCA_016522385.1 Pseudomonadota bacterium | reverse complement strand
CGTGACATGCCGACTGGGAAGCCGCTGAATGATCGCGCCGTTTCCCAAACTGGATTTGTGCAGGCATCAATGCTTCCCCTTGATACCCGCCAATCTGGGGCATGTTTCCTAATACTTTGTTGTCGCGAAGGTATTTGATCTTGGATCACGCCAGCCTACGGCACCGGATCCTCCATCTGAGAAGGACACGTTCTAGCGGTTCGCTTCGACCCTAGAGCCTTGCCACCCGTGCAGGAATGGCGCATGCTCGACTTCTATGGGCTAGTATCAGGGGAAAACCCCGGCTCAGCTCAGGGAGGCATCCTATGGATTTCCGTACCGGACTAGCCTCGTTCCTGGGAATGATGATTCTTGTGAGTGCCGACATGGGTACCGCCGAGGCATCTCAGGAAGACATTCTTCTGGGCGACTACATCCGCCGAAAACAAGGCGACGATGACCGGCAGGTCAATATTCGCATCGAGCGCTGTGGCTCTGAATATTGCGCAGTTGGTGATACCTACGTTAGCAAATGGCGTGCAACCTGCTCACTGCGTTCAGATATCGCGTTCAGCCTTCACTGCAAAATGGTCGGAGATCGAAAGGATGGCACCGATTCCTTCGAGGGTGAAAACTACTTAACGTTAGAAGAGGGAACCGGCAAATTAACTTACGACTATTTCGATCTTGTTTATAAAAACTCAGGCGAGGAGTATAGCGAGATTTTCGTGTTGGATCGAGTTGTGCGGCGGACCACGACAGATCTTATTGGTAAATTCGTTACAAGGGACGTGACTGACGACAAAGACGCAAAAATCGAGATCGAGCCATGTGGCCCGCGTTATTGTGCCCATGGCAGAACTGACTTGACGCAGTGGCTTTCTACTTGCACCGTGAACGCCGAATCCCAAAATCGTCTGGACTGTAGCACGATCGGAATGTTCAACCGAGATGGTGAAACCTTTCAAGGGGAAAGTAAATATGAATTACTAAATGATGAAAATCTACTATCATATGACTTTTTTGACAGAAATAAACAAAATGATAGAAATCAAAACCTGCCGATATATCTAACGAAACAAATTAAAACTGCAGAAAGAGGCGACAGTTCAAGAGGTCCTTCACGCGTAGATGGACAATCGGAATTCACGAAGAAAGTTTCTGGCGGTCGCTATTTTGCTCTGCTGATCGGTGTCCAGGATTACAACGATCCCAGTGTGAAGGATTTGGATGAACCCATAAAAGACGCGAGACGGCTTAAGGAAATTTTGCAGAAACATTATCTGTTCGATGAAGTCGAACTTCTGGAAAATCCGACCCGTGCGGAGATATTCAAGGCACTGGAGGTGTTACAGGAAAACGTTTTTCAGGGCGATAGCCTTCTCTTGTTTTATGCTGGCCACGGTCTCTTCGACAAGCTCCATGACCGGGGTTATTGGCTGCTGAAGGATTCTACTCGCAAGGGCAGAGGTTCCTGGTTTTCGAACGGGGACTTGCAGGACTACATCAGAGCGATCCCGAGCAAGCATACACTGCTGATCTCGGATGCATGTTTTAGCGGCGGTATTATCTTCAAGACCCGCGATGTGCTGAGGGGCGCCGACAAAGACATTCGAAACCTCTACAAGCTGCGCAGCCGCAAAGCCATGACCAGCGGAACACTGGAGACGGTTCCGGACAAAAGCAAATTCATGCTCTATCTGACGAAGCGGTTGGTGGAGAATGAGCAGCCGTTCTTACCGGCGTTCTCATTGTTCAGTCAGTTTCGCGAAGCGGTTTTGCAAAACAGTGACAACGTTCCTCAGTACGGCTTCATTAACGGAACCGGCGGCGAAGGTGGAGACTTTATTTTTAGGAGACGGTGATGATTGTCCGATGTCGGGCAATCGGAACTGGAGCGAATTGTGGAGCAGACCTACACCCTTTACATTCTCTATCTGATCCTTTTCCGACTTGCCATTATCACGGCCGGAATTGTCAGCATTGTTCTCGGCTACAAGCTTTTTGTGAAAGGTGTGTTTTCCGACGGATCTGGCGGAACCGGTGTGGAAGCCGGCGTTGGCGCACTGAGGCTGACTATGAGAAACGCCGCGCCAGGATCGGTGTTTGCTCTCTTCGGCGTTATCGTGATCGGCGTCATGTTCATCAAGGATGCGCCCAATCTTAGTGTAGAGAACGTAAGAAGCTTCGACAGGGGTCCAGAAGCGGAGACCCAATCAGTAAGGAACGAGTCGATGCTCAGATCCCGCGTGACGATGCGAGGTGAAGACGATCCGCATGCAGGCCTGCCTGGGCAGCCGAGCACACCTGTCGAGCAGTCATCCTCCCACGAAGAGTTGGTGGGAAGCATGATCAATGCCATCGACACCTATGAAAAGGCAGTCAAAGACCTTGCCTTTTCCACCAACAATCTGGCCTGGATGTACTACAAGAAATCGATGCTTGACGAAGCGCTGGCGCACGCTGAAATCGCCGTTCGCTTGGTCCCTGACGCCAACTATCTTGATACGCAAGGTAGGATCTTGTTCGAAAAGAAAAGGTTTAGCGAGGCGATCGAAGTCATGGAGCGGGCCGCGAAGCTTGACCCTAAGCTGGTGCCGACTTTGGAAAAATTCCGGCAGGACCGGCCGGAATAACCGCCAGCGCACAAACTCACACGGAAAGTTCAGGTAATCGTCCGTTCTCCTAAACATATCGGCGGACGACTTCGGTGAGGGAGGATCACTTTCGCTTCCATAAGCCGCCAAGTGAGCTGAACGAGCGGAATTAAACGGCGATCACGGATAGCTTTGATTAGGCTGGCCAAGCACTATGGGCGATGTGACCGGAGCACATGAAAGAGCCCGAATTTCGCCACAGAATGGATACAAATTCATAGGCCCCGAGGAGACTGGACATTCGTCAGGTGACGCTACGGCTGCGGTAAGTTGTTGACGATTGGAGTGTGGATCATGCGTTCTTTGAAACAAAAGTTAATTGCAACGACAACCGCAGTACCTTTGGCCATCGGGCTGACGTCGGTTTCCCAGCTGTTCGACAACGGCAGTGCGGTGTTTGCTCAAACGGTCGACGCGGCCGGCAATCCGTGCGCGGCGGAGAAAGTGACCGGTAAGCCGAGTCAGGCGGCTGTCAATGATCTGATCATCTGTCTGTGGGACGGGGAAGACCCCGATGAATGCATCGCCCAGTTCACTAAGAACCGCGGCGGTTCGTCCTCGGCTAAAGCGACCTGCAATCCCTGTGCAACCGCAAAGCCGGCAAGCAATCCCTGCACGGCAAGCAAGCCTTCCTGCAATCCCTGCGCAACCGCAAAGGCGGCAAGCAATCCCTGCACGGCAACCAAGTCTGCCTGCAATCCATCCGCCGTGTCCGACGCTTCAAGTGCCGAATCACGCGGGAGCTTTCTAAACAAAGACACACCTGAAGCGATACGTAAAAAACTCATAAAATACTTTAGTGGGGAGATAAAACTGGAGGAAATCAAATATTGAACGCCCTATATGCCGTCGGACAAAATATCGCGA
>JAEKFU010000259.1 GCA_016522385.1 Pseudomonadota bacterium | reverse complement strand
GTATCGAGGTTGAGCCCAATACAGCGGAGGGGTTTGAGAAACTCGCTAAGACAGGGGCACCTGATCCGAACGGAGCACGGTCCTTTGAAGTGACCGCATACATGTTCAAGTACTTCAACGCGCCCAGCATGCGTGGGTTTGACTATCTCCCTCGGCTTGTGGCGGAGCCCATCGTGCTACGCCCACGCCCCGATGTGCGTTTCGGGGACGGGACAGTCACTCTGACTTCTTCGCCATTTGATCCATTGGGGGAGGTGCCGGTGGTTGAAATGGTCACCTGTGCGTATGGCTTACATGACAATACTATGTTACCGGGCAAGGTTGTCGGTCGGGTTTGGAATCCCTTTGCTTTCGCCAAGCATGCCTTTTTCAAGGTTGATGTGGTACCGGTGAAGCTCGGCTATGTGGACGCCTCTAACGAAACCTAACAAAGCACCCAGTCCGAGAGTCCGAGTTGGGTCGATACCGGACACTCGTCTGAATATTCTGAGTGTCCGCATTTACTGATCGATCAGGCAGCGACCTACAGCAATTGCACTCGCCCCATAAAAAAACGCATACGGTTTTACCGTATGCGCTTTCGAAGTCCAGTCGAAGGTTGCGCTTAGAATTGCGCTTCTTCGGTGGAGCCGGACATCGCGGTAACCGACGAGGCGCCACCCTGGATGGTGGTGGTGACATCGTCGAAGTAACCGGCGCCCACTTCCTGCTGGTGCGAGACAAAGGTATAACCCCGGTCGGCTCCGGCAAATTCGGGCTCCTGTACCTTCTCGACATAGTGCTTCATGCCTTCGCCGCGGGCATAGTCATGGGCCAGATCGAACATGTTGAACCACATGTTGTGGATTCCCGCCAGGGTGATGAACTGGTACTTGTAACCCATCTCGCTGAGCTTGTCCTGGAATTCGGCGATGGTTTTGTCGTCCAGGTTCTTCTTCCAGTTGAATGATGGCGAGCAATTGTAGGCCAGCAACTGACCCGGGTTGGCCGCCTGCACGGCTTGGGCGAACTCACGTGCAAACCCGAGGTCCGGGGTACCGGTTTCGCACCATACCAGATCGGCGTACGGAGCGTAGGCGGCGCCGCGCGAAATGGCCTGCTCCAGGCCATTCTTGACCACGAAGAAGCCTTCGTCGGTGCGTTCGCCGGTAACGAACGGCTGGTCATTGGCATCGACATCCGAGGTTAACAAGTTGGCGGCTTCCGCATCGGTACGCGCCAGCAACAGGGTCGGCACGCCCATGACGTCGGCAGCAAGACGGGCGGCGATTAACTTTTGTACCGCTTCCTGGGTCGGTACCAGTACCTTGCCGCCCATGTGCCCGCATTTCTTGACCGCGGCCAGCTGATCCTCGAAGTGGACTCCGGCGGCGCCCGCGGAAATCATGTTTTTCATCAATTCGTAGGCATTCAGTACCCCGCCGAATCCAGCCTCGGCGTCGGCAACGATCGGCAAGAAGTAATCGACGTAACCCTCGTCTTCGGGATTCAACCCCCTCGCCCACTGGATCTCATCGGCGCGACGAAACGCGTTGTTGATTCGACGCACCATGGTCGGCACCGAGTCGTAAGCGTACAGCGACTGATCCGGGTACATGGTTTCCGAAGTATTGCCATCGGCGGCAACCTGCCAACCCGACAGGTAAACTGCCTCGATACCAGCCTTGGCCTGTTGCAGCGCCTGGCCGCCGGTCAGTGCGCCGAGGCAATTCACGTAACCTTTCTTGGCCAGACCGTTGACCAGTCTGAAGAGCTTTTCGGCGCCCATGCGCGCCAGCGTGTTCTCGGGTTGCACCGAACCGCGTAGACGCACGACGTCCGCGGCCGAATAGCCACGGGTTAGGTTTTTCCAGCGCGGATTTTCCTGCCATTCTTTCTCAAGTGCGGCGGCTTGTTGTTCTCTCGTCATCGTCTCGTATCTCGCAAAATTCAAGCTCAAATCGATGGATCCGTCGGACCCCTGTCTGCGAACTATACCGGTTCGCAAGCATTTAAAAAGCCAATTTACTCAATTTTATTCATTGGATTTTACAACGGGTAAATCCATGAAAACCCGCGGATTCTGCCTCAACAATCCACGGATGACTAGTGCCAGTTCGACATTTCTGAATATTCCAACGACGAAGTCGAAAAACAAGCCGGTTAGATTGAATAATTACATCTTGTTTGATTTTTATATTGGATTATTAAATAATCAAATGTCCTCGGGGGACATCATGACGAACACCTATTACAAGCAGAATCATCTGAAAAAGCTGCCTGCGTTCTGCCAAACCGCAAAACTCGGCAGCATGACTAAGGCTGCCGAATCGCTTTTTGCAAGCCAACCCACCATTTCGTTGCAGATACACGCGCTCGAAGAGGAAATGGAAACCATCCTGTTTGAGCGCAGCGGCCCGAAACTGAGCTTGACCACCGAAGGCAGCATTTTATATGACCTGTGCCTGCCCCACGTGCAGGGCATCGATCGTCTCAAGGAAACCTTCGATGCGCATTGCGGTAATTTAACCGCGGGCGAACTCAACATCGCCGCGGGTGAATCGACGATTTTGTACATATTGCCCAAACCGGTTGGCCTCTTTACTCATCAATATCCGGCGATCAAACTGCGTCTGGCAAACGAAACTGGCCGTAATGGCATGGAAATGTTGCGCAACGACAGCGTCGATTTTGCCGTTGGCTCGATGCTCGAAGTACCCGAAGACCTCGTCTACGATCCGATCGTGACTTATAACCCGGTAGTGATCACGCCAATGGATCACCCGCTGGCGCAAATGGAACGGGTTACGTTAAAAGATATCGGCAAATACGGCATGATCCTGCCGCCTCGCCATCTCAGCACCTGGCATATCGTGAAGATGGTTTTTGCCCAGCACAACGTCAACTTCCAGGTCACTCTCGAAGCCGGTGGCTGGGAAGTGATCAAGCGTTATGTCAGCCTCGGCCAGGGCATCTCCATCGTCACCGATGTCTGCATCACCGAAGAGGACCGTGCGAATATGCACGTGATCCCGGTCGATCAGTATTTTCCGAAGCGCAGCTACGGTATTGTTACCCGCAAGGGCAAATTTTTATCCGCGCCGTCCAAGCGTTTCATCGAAATCATGAATGAATGCTTCGATCATGAGCAGAGTTCCTGAGGATTATTGAGATTATAAAATTGTCAACAATTTTATCCAAAATATCATTATAAAACGAAATACTAGGCATTAATCTGGCGATATTGTCAACAATACACCGCTGGATTAGCATGGACATAACATTCATCCTATTCGGATAAAACGATTGAGGGGGACTATCGTGGCCTATCAAGACGAATTTCGAGCATCGATTGACAGCCCGGAAGCATTCTGGAGCGAAAAAGCCAGGGCGCTGGACTGGTACCGATTTCCAGAAGACATTCTGAGTACGGACGAGCATGGCATCTATCGCTGGTTTGCCGATGGCGAGTTGAACACCTGTCATCTCGCACTCGATTACCATGTCGCCAACGGCCGCGCCGAACAAACCGCGCTCATTTACGATTCGCCGGTTACCCAGCAGCAGCAAAAATTTACCTATGCAGAATTACGCGACCGGGTGGCGCAATGCGCGGGCATGCTCAAAAACTACGGCGTCGGTAAAGGCGACCGCGTGGTCGTTTACCTGCCGATGATTCCGGAATCGGCGATCGCGATGCTCGCCTGTGCCCGCCTCGGCGCGGTGCATTCGGTGGTATTTGGTGGCTTTGCCCCGCCCGAACTCGCGGTACGGCTCGACGATGCCCAACCAAAGGTTTTGCTCACCGCATCCTGCGGTATCGAAATCAATCGTGTCATTGAATACAAGCCCATTGTCGATGCCGCAATCGAAATCGCAAATCATAAGCCCGCGACCTGTATCGTGTTACAACGCCCCCAAGC
>JAEKFU010000256.1 GCA_016522385.1 Pseudomonadota bacterium | reverse complement strand
GTGAGAATGAGTATCGGCACGTTCTTATCGTAGAGCCACGCAGGTCATTGAGTACTGACATTCCGTCTCGATTTCGGCGGTCCCGCTTCCTCGATACCTTAGATTGCGCTATCGTGCTGGTCGTCTGGCCGTACACGAGAAATCCAGGCCGTCGTCACGATAGGCTGACGGATGGGCGATCGATAATCTGGATCCATTTGACTAGGAAACATAGTGGTCGTCGCCGATGCAGTCTCGTATCTAACAGATCCGTTGGTCATCCTCGGGTTCGTACTTCTTTTGGCGTTCCTCGCCACCCGACAGCTCCAAAGATCTGATGTCATCGCATCGCTTCCGGACTCTTTCGGGTTTCGGCTCCTGAAGCTTGCGCTCAACCGCGGGTTCGTGCTCGGTCTTATCGTGATGTCCATTGGCATCTATCTGAAAGCCCAAGAGCCCCAAAGCATCACGACGGCCGGAAGAGGCGAGGGAGCGCCGCGCCAAGCAGGCGAGGGCCCAGGCGAGGTCGACTTTGGCTTCGTCGAACTTGATCCCGGAATGGCGACCCCGGTCCCATCCTACAAGAACGGCGGAACAATGGTTGTCTACGCCGGCGAGTATTTCGCTTATCACGCGTTTGCCGATGGTGAGGTCCCGCCCATCGAGCTTCGCGCCGGCGACAATGTGCAACTGCTTCAGGGCTCGGATGGCAAAGTCAAGATTGATGGGCCGCCGAACCTACCACTGCCAGCGGTCCTGCTCGTCCGAGGACCTCGGCGCGAGTCTTTGCCAGGAGGGGCGCCACAACGCATTAGCGTCAAGGTGCAAGTTTTCGGCGCCGACCGCCCCAATTGAACGTCTGGCCTGGAGCATTGGCCGATCAGATCATCCCCGCCCCGATCCGACGGCGCTGATGTGGCAACGGTCTGAAGCTTGGGTGTCAGACAAGGGTGAGATCGGTGCGAGCCGATTTGACGTTATTACAGGCCGTAGAGGCGGCATTTCTGGCCACTGCACTCTATTTCACCTATTGTCCGACGCCGGCCTCGATCCCCAATAGCTCGGCAGCGCCGGAAATTACCATCTTGGTGCCGGCCGGCGGCCCCTCCGAAAAATAGAGCGTATCCCCTACGACGCTGTCGATCTTGATCGGCGTCCGCGTGAAGACGTTGGGCTCGGGGCTGGTGTAGACCCACTCTTTGCCGAAGTTGTCATACACCACGACATCATAGGGGGCTTCCAGCTTGCCGCCTTGCGACTTCACCTCGACGAACTCGATGCCGAGGCGTTTGGTGGACGATTCCACCAGCGTGATCCGGTTTATGCCCCCGTCCATTTTCTTGACGGTTGCCGGGGTCGATTTTACCTCTTTTACCACCGCCTCGCTGCACCCGACAAGCGACAAGGCCGCCATAACCACGACCGCGACGGCCCATCGACTGTTATATTGCATCGTCTTGCTCCCTAATGCCAAGTTCGTGAACGTCAAAAAATCTTGCACCGCGTCTGCTCCGGGGGTCCTGCACCCTCGCCTTCCCTGGTTTGCCGACGTTGCAGACGTCCCATCCGGCAACACCGGCGCGTCAAGGGCGTCTGCCTCCGGATCGCAAAGGGCGGGACCCGCCATTTCAGCTTCGCGCTCCATTACCCGGTCGCGCTGATCGGCCCGGTCGTCGGCTGCGCACCGTCCGTGCTGGCCCCTTCCGGTCTGCCGAACCGCAGGTAGAGTGAGGGCACCACGAACAGATTGAGCACCGTCGACGTGACCAGACCTCCGAGAATGACCACCGCCATCGGATGCTCGATCTCGTTACCGGGGATCGATCCGGCGACCACCAGGGGAAGGACGCCCATCCCGGTGGCCATCGAGGTCATGAGGATCGGTGAAAGCCGTTCCTTAGCGCCGCGCAGGACCAGAGCACGGCCGAACGTCATACCCTCGTACCGTTCGAGATGCTGGCAGTGGTTGATCAAGAGAATACCGTTGCGGGCAGCGATGCCCACCACGGTGAGAAGACCCACCAAGGTTCCGAGCGATATGACGGCGTCACCCACAGCGGTAGCCAGGAAGCCTCCGACCAGCGCGAAGGGCAGTGTAAGCATAACCAGCGTCGCAAGCCGCCAGCTGCGAAAGGCCGTCTGCAGGGTCAGCAGTATGATCAAAAGCGAGCCGATCGACATGATCTGCAGCCGGCGCGATGCGGCTTGGCGCTCCTTGTACTCACCGAGCAGCTCCGCGTGGTAGCCGATGGGAAATTCGACCTTCTGCACGCGTGCCTCGATCTCGCGCGCCACCCTGCCCAATTCGGAATCGGGCACGTCGGCAGAGACGTCGACGCGGCGTGAGTTGGCCTCGCGCAGTATAATGTTGGGAGTCGGCCGCATTTGCACCGTCGCCAGGTCGCCCAACCGTACTCGCTCACCGGTATTCGCGTCGAGTAAGAGGTCTTTGACACTATTGATGCTGTTGCGGTGCTCCGGTGAGCTCCAAACATGCACCTCGATGTTCTTGCCGCCCCGCCAGATGTCGCCGGCTTCCTCGCTCGCAATGTAGGTGGACGCGGCCCGGCGAACGTCTCCGGGCTTGATGCCGTAGTGGAGGGCCGCGGCGAGATCCACCTTGATCTCGAGCTGCGGGATATCGAGCACCAGATCGACATGCACACCATGGATGTCGTCGATGTCATCGATCAGATCCTTCACCTCATTGGCCTTCTTGCGCAGGATACCCAGATCGTCGCCGCTGATGCGCAACACCAGTCCGTGGCCCGTGCCGGTGAGAACCTCCTTGGTGCGCTCCTTGAGGTAGGTCTGGACATCCCTATACAGGCCCGGGTACCCGTCGACGACCTCCTGGACTGCCGCGCGAGTCTTGTCATAGTCGACCGATCTTTCGATGCTGATCCAGTTCTCGCC
Organism: Pseudomonadota bacterium; assembly: GCA_016522385.1. Classification (GTDB taxonomy): domain Bacteria; phylum Pseudomonadota; class Alphaproteobacteria; order Rhizobiales; family Aestuariivirgaceae; genus JABDJG01. The sequence goes on along the minus strand of JAEKFU010000256.1, from coordinate 7,202 downwards.
GAAGTTCATGCCGACTGGCTCATCGGCCAGCGTTCCCTGACCGACGTGAGCACCGAAATTGCGGACGCCTGGGATGGTAAGCAGCTCCTTGCCCCCTTCGATCGAGATACGCAGCATCTCCCGGTGCGAGGTGCCCGGTTTGGCCACCCAGTGCATCAGGAAATCGCGCTCTTTAAACGAGGGGAACAGCCCCTGGCCAAGAAACGGCACTACCAGCCCGCCAAGGGCGATGAAAAAGCCGACCGTCAAGTACGCGTTACGCGGGTTGTCGATGATCCGCGAAAGAAGCATTTCGTAGCGAGCCTGCAACCAAACCGCGATCGGCGACACGCGCCGCTCCAGCGGTACCTTCGACAGCATGACCAGGGCCAGAGCGGGCGTGACCGTCATGGCAACGATCATGGAAGCCAGGATCGCCATCGCGTAGGCAAACCCGAGCGGCCGGAAAAATGAACCGGCCAGACCCTAGAGGAGGAAGATCGGAATGGTGGTCGCCAGAATGATAAACGTGGCATGGATGATGGGTGCTCGGACCTCGAGCGAGGCATCGAGGATAATCCTGATGGCAGACTGCGTGCTGCCCGCCAGGCGGTGCTGGCGGAGACGCCGCACGATGTTCTCGATGTCGATGATGGCGTCGTCGACAATGACGCCAAGGGCGATCACTAGCCCCGCCAAAACCATGGTGTTGATCGATTGTCCGGTCACTTTCAGCACGAGGCCTGCGGCAACAACCGAAAGCGGGATGGACATGATGCTGATCACGGCCACGCGCCACTCGAAGAGGAAGAACACCAGGACCACGGCAATCAGAACAAAGCCAATGACCATGGCGGTGCTCAGATTGCGCAACGCGTCCTCGATGAAGGTCGCGGGCCGGAAAATCGTCGTGTCGATCGCGATTCCGGGCAAGCCGGGTCGCAGCTGCTCGAGCGCCGCTTCCACGCCCCTGGTCACCTCCAGGGTGTTGCCCCAGGGCAGCTTCTCCACGATGAGCATGATACCGACGTCGTCGTTGATGACCGCGTCGCCATTCATGTGCGGCTGAGTGCCGCGCTCGACATTGGCCACGTCACGGAGAAATACAGGGGCTCTGCCCTTCGGCAGCGCGACCGGCATCTGGGCCAGCTCCTCGGGGGTCAGGTTGGGCAGGATGTGGCGGATTCCCAGGCGCTGGTTGGGGGTGTCAATGAACCCGCCGGTACCGATCTCGTGGCCACTTGAGAATTTGAGCATGCCCACGTCGAGGGCGTCGGCGGTGGTCTCCATGATGTTGAGCAGCGAGACGTTGCGTTCCTGCATGCGTTTGGGATCGGCCTGGACCAGCAGGACGTTCCACCGGTCGCCCCAGATGGCGACGTTTGCCACCCCAGGAACCCGCATCAGCCGGGGTCGCACAGTCCAATAGGCCGTCAGCGCGGTATCTATCAGCGTCTGGGTGTCCTTTGCCTTGGTTGACAGGCCGACCTTCAGCACCCGGCTCGTTGACGACAGAGGCTGGATCATGAATGGCGAGCTGGCCCAGACCGGCAGTTCCGACGTCACGGCACGAACACGTTCCTGCACCAGCAGCCGCGCGTCCATGAGGTCGGTACCGGGCTTGAAGTAGAGAAGCACGTCGGACAGGTCAGACACCGAACGGGAGCGCATAATGTCGAGCCCTTCGACGCCGTTCAGCGCTTCCTCAATCGGCACCGTGACCAGCTGCTCCACGTCTTTCGCGGACATCCCCAGGCATAGCACCTGGACCTCGACCCGCGGTGGCGCGAATTCGGGGTAGACATCGACCGGCATGCCACGGAACTGGGTCACGCCGAAGACGACCAACAACACCGATACAACAATCGTGAGATATTTGAGGTTCAGGCTTGTTTCGACAATCCAGCGCATCATGGCTGCAATTTCCTTCGCGGGTCTCGGCTCAGATACTGGTCCTCGAATAGCTCCGGATGTGGGTTATCCAGCCGGCTGTGATGCCTGCTCCGCTGGCTCGATCGACTGGTCGGGCTGCTGCGACGATGCGATCCACAAATACATTGCCGGCATGACGAACAGGTTGAGCAGCAGGTTGGCGGTGAGCCCGCCTAGGACGACGGCAGCGAGCGGCGCCACAATCTCCAGCCCCGACACCGCGCCGTAGGCCACCAGTGGCACCAGGGCCACGGCCGCGGCCAGACTGCTGAGCAAGACGGCCCCGAACCTCTCTTGCGCGCCGCGCAGGACGAGATCCTGCCCAAAGGTCACGCCCTCTCGCTCGAGGCGTTGATAGTGGGCGATCAGCAGGATGCCGCCGCGCACCGCGACAGTGAGCACCACAAGGCCGCCCATGAGCGAGAGGATCGAGGTGGCCGGGAAGAGGGAAGCGGCGAGCGCGCCGCCGGCAAGTGGCAGCGGCAGAACGAGGAAGACCAGCCAGGCCAGCCGCCAGCTGGAGGAACAGGCCTGCAGCAGGAAGAAGCCCAAGATCAGGGCGCCAATGATGTAGCCCAGGAGCTTGCGCTGCGTGTTTTCCCGCTCCGCCGCGTCCCCCAAAACTTCCACATGGTGCTCGGAAGGGAAGCTGATCTGCTCGAGGCGGGCTTCCACGTCGGACGTCACGGCGTCGAGTCCTCGACCCTGCACCTCGGCCACAACGTCCACATAGCGCGACACGGCGTCGTGCTTGATGTTCGAGGGGTTCGGCCGGACCCGGACGTCGGCGACATCGCCAAGGCGGACCTGGCTGCCGTCCGGCGCATCGACGAGAACTTCGCGAACACTCGCCAGGCTGTCGCGCAGGTTGGGCTCGCCCCAGACCACGACGTCGAAAATCTTCTGCTCTTCGAACATATTGCCGGCCGTGATGCCGGACAGCACCGTCGCGGCTGCGCGCCGGACGTCGCCTGGTTTGACCCCCTTGGCGGCGGCCTTCGGCACGATCACCTCGACCTCCACCGTCGGCTCGACCTCCGGCAGCAGCACCCGCGGATTGTTCACGCCGGCGACCTGCGCGATGCTCTTTGCCACCGTCTCTGCCTTGGCGCCCAGCACCTTGTAGTCTCGGCCGTAGACGCGCACGACCAGATCGTCCTCGGCGCCCGCGGCGACCTCACGTACGCGCAGGTTCGGGTAGGCGCTCACCTCGGCCTTTAGATGGGGGTAACCCGTCATCGTCGATCTGATGGCCGCCAGCGTCGCGTCGTAGTCGGCATCGTCCTTGATGTTGATCCAGAGATCGGCCGAATCGACGTTTTTCACCAGATCGGATGTCGATGCGCGCCCAATATGGGCGCCGACACCGCCGACGCCGGCGATCGAGCGCAGCTCTTCGCTCACCGCCGTGGTCGTCCGTCTCATTGCGGGAAGCGAGATGCCGGGCGCGGCCTTTAAGCGAACCACGATCTCGCGGTCCTGGAGTGCCGGGACCAGGCTCGTGCCGGCTAACTGTGGCAGAGTCAAGATGCCGCCCACGGTGATAATCGCCGCCAGCCCGAGCATCAACGCCGGCCGTCCCACGATCGCACGCAGGAGAGCGGCGTAGCCATGCTCAAGCCACCGTGCGAGCGCCGGCTCCGCATGTCCCCTAGGCTCACCGGAATGCAAAAACGACGCCAACGCCGGCGTTACAGTTAGAGCGACTACCATCGAGACGACGACCGCGAGCGCATAGGCGAAAACCATTGGCTTTAGGAAAGCGCCGCTCACTTCGCCGAGCACGACCACCGGCACTACCGATGAGATCACGATGGCGAGGGCAGAGAGGAGCGGCAGGCGCATCTCGTTCGAAGCCGCCACGATTGTATCGATGACGGACGGGCCGTTGCCGGCCTTGCGCTGCCGCAGCCGCTGCCTAATGTTGTCTATGTCGACAATGCTGTCGTCGATGACGACGGCGACGGCCATGACCAGCCCGGCGATGACCATCATGTTGAGCGTCGCGCCGAATGCCGACAACATCAGCCACGCAGCACTTATGCTCAACGCAATCGTCGCGATGCTGATCAGCGCCACGCGCCAGTTGAAGAAAAACGCACCGATCAGGAGCGCGAGCAGGACGAAGCCAATGCCGAGGCTAGCGGCCAGGTTGACGCGCGCGGACTCGACGAACGATGCCGAGCGGAAGACCGTGGTATCGATGTCGATACCCTGCAAGCCCGGGCGGATGGCATCCAGGGCCTTTTCGACTTCGCGGCTCAGCGTCGCCACGCTTGTGCCGGGGAATCGCTCGACGACGAGTATCACGCCCGGACCGCCATGAACGATGGCGTCACCGATCAGCGGCTGGTGCATCTCGACGACGTTGGCCACCTCACCCAGGGTCACTCGTTTGTCCGAATGCCCCTCGATCGTCACTTGGGCAAGCTCCTTCGCCGTCTTGATCGGCTGGGTGTGGTTGACCCCAATGCGCTGGTGGGCGGTGTCGATAAAACCGCCGGTGCCGGGGGTCGACGCCTCAACATAGGTCAGTGGCGAGGACCACATTGCGTTACCCGCCGTGCGCATCACATTGTCGACATTGACACCGTTTTGACGCAATCTCGCCGGATCGATCAGTACCTGCAGCTGCCTGTCCCGAAACCCCCAGATGGCCACGTTGGACACCCCGGGCACGGCGAGCAGGCGCTGTCGGATCTTCCAGCGCGCGAGTACCGAAATATCGATCAGGGAAAGCTCCGTGGAGGACAGCCCGATCATCATCAGCCTGCTGGTCGTCGCGACCGGCTGGATGACGTAGGGGGGTTTGGAGACCGCCGGCAGGGCGGGCGTCATGGTGAGACGCTCCTGGACCACCTGCCGCGCACGAATGGGGTCGGTTCCGGGCTCGAAAATCATCTCCACCGAGGACAGGCCGGGGAGCGAATCCGAGCGGATTTTATGCAGCCAGGGCATGCCGTTGAAGAATTCCTGCTCCATCGGGTTGGTAATCAGGTTCTCCACCTCTTCCGGCGAGAGCCCGAGCGCCTCAGTCTGAACCTCGACACGCACTGGCCCGAAGTCGGGCAGTGCCTCGATGGGCGTGTTGCGCAGTTGAAAGATTCCAATGACCAGAATAGCGGCTGCAACGACAATAACCAGCAGCCGGTATTTCACACTCGAGCCAATTACCCAAAGCATCATGGCGCGGCCTCCCCAGAGTAAGGCACGTTTATTTTTCTGGTGTCGCACTCCTATAGTGAAGAATGCGGCCCGCCAAAAGATTACGGATTTGTAACACTATACATCAATATGACCTAATTTGGCAACAATTTCTTAGGTTTTGCGTCTCTTCTTCGACATCTTTGATCCTATTCAAGCCTAAACCCATGCCTTGAGTCGGACCACTTCTGTGGGGGTGGATCAATTGCGGAGGCGGTAGGTGATCCGGACCAACTGTGTTGTAAATTCGCAAAATCCTTAAGCAAATTGATTGCAGCGGTATTCTTTCCTACCGTCGGTGCCGTCGGGACTTTTCAATTCAGCAACAATTTATTTTGCCGCAAGGATGAGCAGGATAAAGTTCAGTTGGCCGATTTGGCCGACCTTAGTCGAGGTCTACGTAGCAACACCACCGGTGGCGATGGTTGAAACAATCAGCGCAAACAAGATGAGGCGCAAAAATCTGACGTCTGCCTGATCCGTGTTCTCACGGCCTGTAACCTGTTATCATTCAAATCTAGCGTCGAGATTGCGTGGGAGCAGCTGAATTTCTGAACCAAAGTGGACTTCTGATCGCTCTGCATTTTTGTGTTGCTGATCACAAGCACTCCCCAAGCTGGGGCGCCAACCCCAATAGCAAAGCGGTTAGGCGGGCAGTCTTGAAAACGCCACAATTCAGCGGCGTGATTGATTTCTTACACGAAGACTTCCAGACGAACACTGGGCTTCGCGTCAAGGTCCATAGCTGTAAAGACGTTTACGAGCGTGAGCGCGCTGGAGAGGCCGTGGATTTCACCGAGAGATTTATGATCGGACTGGGGCACGGGGCTTTCGGGGACGGGAGTTTTAGGTGACCGGAGGTAAGGCGTTCTCCGCCAAGTTCCTTGCGCTGACCATACTAGCTGCCATTGTGTTGAGCATCGTGGTACTGATAGCATTTGGTGGTGTTGCCGCGACGGACAAAGGCGGCTTCGGAGGAGAGGAATTCGGTCTATCCCGAGCAGGCCTGGTGAAGGCGATCGAGGCGGGAGAGTCGCACATTGCTGCGTGTATGCGCGAGGCCGGGTTCGAATATATTGCCGCCAGCTACAAGACCGTGCGGCGCGGGATGCAAGCCGACAAATCGTTACCCGGTTACAGTAGCAGAAGATTCATAGATCAATTCGGATTCGGCATCTCAACGCTCTATACTGGACTTGGTCCGCAGAGCTCAAAGCATAAGACCGCCGCGCAAATTGGTTTGGGCGCAAGAAATGTACGGATCTTCAGAAACCTCTCGCCAGCAGACCAGATTGCGTACAATCGCGCACTTATGGGCGACAATACCGATGTGACATTTGCTGTCGGTCTTGAAATCGAGGACTTTTCGGCGACCGGCGGGTGCACTCGTAAAGCGATCGAGCAGGTGTTCACGCCGGAACAGCTGAAATCGACATATATCAACCCGCTCGATGCCGCGATCGACAAAGACCCGCGGATGATTGCGGCGCTGGAAAGATATGTAAAATGCATGCGAGCCAAGGGTTTCAACTACAACCACGAGAAGGAAGTCGAGCCCGACCTAAGGCGCCGTCTCTTTGAGATCACGCAAGGCCAGCCCGTGCAGACGCTGTCCGTCGAGGCAACCGCCGCGCTCACAGAATTGCAGGGTTATGAGCGGGCCCTTGCTCCCGTTGCGCTCCATTGCGAGGAACGAATTCTGGATCCGGTCGCCGATGAAATCGAACGCGAATTGCGGGCTGGTTGACTTGCGAAGACCGTGATAGCAATGAGCGCGATGCGTCGTCAGCTTCTCTTCATCGTTCTTGTTTTGATGGTTCTCGTTGCAGCGGGAAGTTGGTTCATTGGCTCGAAGATTCAATCGCCGGCGGAAGTGGCTGCCAGAACCGCACCCCCAACGCCCTCGGCAATACTTGTGGCGATCGAAAAGCGCACCCTGTCGTCCAACATCGTAACCCGCGGCACATCACGCTTCGGATTGGCACAGCCTGTCTCAATCGTTCCCTCGGCCCTGAAGCCGGGCGCAGGCGTTATCGCAACGCTGCCGTCGCGAGGCGCCAATCTGAGCGAGGGTGATGTGGTGCTGA
>JAEKFU010000243.1 GCA_016522385.1 Pseudomonadota bacterium | reverse complement strand
GGTCAACACTGCAGCGCCCGTTAACCTCCCGGCCCGAAGTCGGTCCAACGCTTCGTTGGCCTCTTCAAGTCGAAATGCTTCAACCTGGGTTCTGATGGGGATACGGGGCGCCAGTTCGAGAAACTCGGCTGCGTCTTGGCGTGTGAGATTGGCGACGGACTTCACGGTGCGTTCGCCCCACAAAATTTCGTAGGGGAATGAGGGGATGTCGCTCATATGGATGCCGCCGCAGGCGACCGTGCCGCCCTTGCGAACCGCCCGCAGGGCGGTTGGCAGTAGTTCTCCCACTGGGGCGAAGATGATTGCCGCATCGAGCTTCTGTGGCGCCGGGCGGTCTGACGGGCCGGCCCAGTGCACACCCATCTGCAACGCAAATCCCTCGGCTTCATCATCCCCGGGCCGGGTGAAGGCATAGACCTTTCGGCCTTCAAACTTTGCAATCTGTGCCACGATGTGGGCCGCCGCACCGAAACCGTAGATACCGAGATTCGCACCGGGTCCGGCGGCCCGCAGGCTGCGATAGCCGATCAGGCCTGCGCACAATAATGGTGCAGCCTCTGCATCGCCCATGGCCGATGGAAGGGCAAAGCAGTATCCGGCATCGGCAACGGCATACTCTGCGTAGCCGCCGTCGATCGTGTAACCTGTGAAACCAGGACGATCGCAAAGGTTTTCGAGATCGTGATTGCAATACCAGCAGGTCCCACACGTGTGGCCCAGCCAGGGGATGCCGACACGTTGGTTTTGTTCGAACGCATCTACCAGCGCCCCCGTCCTTTCTATTGTGCCGACGATCTCATGACCTGGGATGATAGGCGGGCTGATGCCGGGCAGTTCGTTGTCGACGATATGCAGATCCGTGCGGCAGACGCCACATGCGGTGACGCGCACTAGGATCTGGTGCGGACCCGGTTCGGGGACTTCACGCTCGATGAGTTCGAGCGGCTTCCCGAGCTTTGTTACGGCCATTGCCTTCATTGGACTTTGACTTGCCTTTCAAGAGATGTTGATCGTCGCACTATTCGCAGGTCAATCTGCACGAATTTGTAACTCGGCAATTGATCCAGGTCATCACACCGGTTGAGGCGATCTGTTTGTATATCCTCCATTCGAGTCATGAGGAGGTATCGATGTCCAAGAAACCTGAAGACGTGTCGCCACAGGTCGACGATTTCGAAGAGATCACCAAGGCGAACCAACAGTCTATGCAGACGGTTCTGAAGTCCTACAACACCTGGCTGCAAAATGCCTGCCGGGTGCAAACGGAAATGCTGCGCTTCATCAACAAGCGGATTCGTGCCGAAATGGAGATGCCGACGCGTTTTGCGGACTGCAAGAACCCGGCCGATGTAGTTGAGCGTCAGATGACCTTTGCCCGTATGATGTTTGAGGACTACGCCGACGAAGGCCGCAAGATGCTCGACCTTATGACCGAGGCTGCGCATGAGGTGCAGCATGAAGTCGACACCGCGTTCAAGGAACAGCGGCAGCAATAGTCAATTCGTCATCGGTAGTTCTGTGAAATCGCCAGGAGCGGCTGGGAATGGCGAAGGGGATCGTTTGGGCACACAGCGTTAACGCGATGCCGTTGGATGCCCAAGCCGCCTGCCATCACCGGTGAAGTCACGGCATTTGGCGGTGCGCACTCTGCAGTGCTCAAGATCACACATCGTCAATGGACGCCGTCGGATCGGCGCTTAAGTGCCGGCAAACGAAAGTTCGATAGGCGATGCTATCGGCGCCGAATAAGTTGCAAGCGCGCCCGACGAATTGTCGGGCAACATGGCTAACGGCGGGTCCGCGCCAACGACTGCGGCGGAAATGTTTACGGCTTCACCGCGCGCAGAGACGGCAGACGTTACAAATTTCGGGTAAGAGCTTATAGTGGCTACATCTTGTCACGACGGCGCTGCTGATTCGGATTTGTGCTTTGAGAAAGTTGCTTGTCGCCACTGATTTGTCTGAGCGATCGGATATCGCGCTTGCCCGGGCGATCGCGTTGGCGCAGCAGTTGCCGGCCGAGTTGACCGTCCTCTACGTTGTTGAGTCAGACCTGCCCGATGAAGTTGCACAAACGCTGCTCGATGCCGCGGATCCAGTGCTTCGCAAACGGATCACGGCATTGTCAGATCAAGGAAAGCTCGATCCAACGATACGCATCGAGCGTGGCAGGGACTGGGCGCTGATCAGCGAAATGGCCCAAGATGGCGCCCATGATGTGATTGTCATGGGCGCTCACCGTCCGACCTGGCGGGAACTAACGCGCGGCTCGACGCTAGATCGTGTCATTCGGCTCTCTGGTGTGCCAGTGCTGATCGCTGCAACGAAGGGAACCAAGCCCTATCAGCAGATTCTTGCCGGCGTTGACTTTTCGTTGCCATCACGACGTGCCGTCGCGCTCGCGGCATCATTTGACGGAGATGCCACGCTGCGTCTCGTTCACGTATACAACGAGCCCTTGGGCGGCATCCTGGCTGTTCAGTCCGAACAGGAACGTGTCAGTGCAATCGAGCAAATGCTTGCAGACGAGATCGGCAATCGGGACCAGCGGCAACAGGTTGTGATCAAGCATGGTGAGATCATCGGCGCGCTGTATGACGAGGCGCGCAGCTGGCCCGCAGATCTGCTGGTCCTTGGGACGCACGGTCGCACCGGCGTCGGCCTGGCGATTTTGGGCAGCATTGCCGAACAATTCGTTGCCGACCCGCCATGCGACCTGTTGGTCGTCAAGGCCTGGTAGAACTCACCTGATTTCAGCTTTTACTCCTGCGTCCGCAGCATCGTGTTCTGCACGACGACAATGGTGGTGAGTGGTGCTATCATCGAAACAAGCGCCACGGTGACGAGCAGCCAGCCGAGAGAACTATAGTCAGCAGCTAATTCAACTGCACCGGTGTTGCGATCACGTACTTCGCGGGTCACGACAAACAGCTCGTTGAGATATTTGGTAAGCAGGCTGCTGGCCGACAGCGCAAGGTTGGTGAACGATGCCATTACGGCAAAGAAGGTGGCTTTAAGGTTGTCCGGCGCGTTCCTGGCGATCCAAGCCAGCATCGGGATCATGGCGATCTGACCGAGCGGTGATTCGATCGCCGTGTCGATCAATGCGATAAAGCGTGCATCGACTATGCCGCCGGTGAGCGGCGCCGTCCAATGATGGATGCCGTAGTACAGGCCGATATTGGGAAGCGACAGGAGGCCCGCTGCCAGTGTCAGCAAGACGATGATGTAGCAGATTGATCTCGACGCCATCAGCGGCCGCAGGACGATCATGCCGAAGAGGGTGAGCACCGAAGTGATCAGCGTCAGGACCGAAAGGAATTGCTGATCAAAACCCAACACGTCAATCTCGAACCAGGTGGCACCTGGCCCGGGCAGGGGGACGGCGCGGAAGACAAAGATGATGATGGCTGTGCCGAGCAGCGCCCGCGCGCGAAGCGGGTCGAGTTGCCCGATCAATTGGAACATCAAGAAGAGCACAATGGTGGTTGATCCCAGGAACACAATCTCCTGCGAATAGGGCACATTGCTCAAACCAATAACCAGACTCAGACCGACAAAGGCGAGCCCGCCGCCAAAATACCAGGCGTTCGGCCTTGTCGGCTCCCCCGGTCTGTCGAGGGCCTGTGCGATTTCATCAGGACCGAAACCTTGTGCACGCAATTCGATGCGGCGCTGCCGCCTCATAAGTGCAGCGAGCAGCACGCCACTGATCGAAACTATTGGAACTGCCAGGGCGAAAAGATAGATCCGGCCATAGATAACGGCTTTTTCGGTCTGATCCAGTCTCTCGATGTCCGCGAACATGAAGATGTTCACAAGCGCAACAACGACCAGGCCTCCGATCAGTGCGATCCTGCCGAGTGTCTGCATGGTCGTATGAAGAGCTTTGGCCGCTTCGTCGCTGAGTGGTTGTCCGTGTGCATCAAGACGCGGTACCGCTTCGACGGACATGGCATCGGCAACCGCGTCCTGAAGCACATATCCGCAAGGCGCCAGCAACACGGAGAGCACATACCACGCCTCGATCGCCATGCTGCCAGCCATCTGTTGCGGAAAGCGGATCAGTGCGTACA
>JAEKFU010000099.1 GCA_016522385.1 Pseudomonadota bacterium | reverse complement strand
CACCTGCCGACCAATCACGGCTTCGATGAGTTTTTCGGCAATCTCTATCACCTCAATGCCGAGGAGGAGCCGGAAAACGAGGACTACCCCGGCGACGTGAAACTGGCCGATGGCAGAACGTTCAAGGAAGCCTTCGGACCACGCGGCGTCATGAAGGCGACGGCAGACGGCAAGATCGAAGACACCGGCCCGCTCACCAAAAAGCGGATGGAAACGGTCGACGAAGAAGTTCTGGCCGGTGGCCTGGACTTCATGGAGCGAGCCGTCAAAGCGGACAAACCGTTTTTCCTCTGGTGGAACTCGACGCGGATGCACATCTGGACGCGCCTCAAAGAGGAGAGCAAGGGAAAGACCGGCTACGGCGTCTATGCCGACGGTATGGTCGAGCACGACGGCCACGTGGGTCAGCTACTCGACAAGCTCGAGGAGCTGGGAGTCGACGACAATACGATTGTGATGTACTCCACCGACAACGGCGCCGAGGTCTTTTCCTGGCCTGACGGCGGCACCATCCCGTTCCGCGGCGAGAAAAACGACAACTGGGAAGGCGGATTCCGGGTGCCCTTGGTTGTCAAGTGGCCTGGGGTGATCGAGCCGGGCAGCATTTCCAACGACATCATTTCGCATCTCGACTGGTTCCCGACCATCGCGGGTGCGCTTGGCGATACCGACCTCAAGGAGCAGATGAAGCAGGGTGCGATGTTCGGGAACGACAATACCAAAGTGCATCTCGACGGCTACAATTTCGTGCCACGCTGGAAGGGGGAGGTCAACGAAGGGCCGCGCAAGGAGTTCTTCTATTTCTCCGACACCGGCAACCTCTTGAACCTGCGTTACAACAAGTGGAAGATCGTCTTTGCCGAGCAAAAGGCCGAAGGACTCGAAGTCTGGCAGGAACCCTTCACGCCGCTGCGCCTGCCCAAGATCTTCGACCTGCGGGCCGACCCCTTCGAGCGAGCCGATCACGAGTCGATAGGCTACGCCAGATGGCGGATCGACCGGACCTATGTCCTCGTTCCCGCCCAGGCCATCGTCGGAAATTTCCTCAAGACCTTCCTCGACTATCCGCCGCGCCAGAAGCCGGGCAGCTTCTCCATCGATGACGTACTGGCGAAATTGCAGACCGCAGGAACGGCGAGCAACTGATACGCCGAGGAACGCCGACCATTAGCTTTGATGTTTGCTCGGCGCCCTGGCGGCGTCGGGCAGCGCCAGTCGTGCCCGATGAAGCTTGTTCTTAGGAGGAGGAGTTTGATGGCGTTCAGAAAGCGGTCATCGGGCAGGAAACGGCTGTCGAGCGGCTGATGATTGCGCTGCGGGGAAATGGAGCGTCCGCCCGGGACCACCAAGACGCGTTCGATCAAAGCACTTTCGAGTTTTGTCACAAGTGACATCAGCCGGGTGGCGTTGTTGATGAATGTAAACCACCAATCCACTGTTCAACATTAGACAGGGTCACGGAATGATTCTTAAGCTGATTTGCACCGCTGTCATGGCTCTCTGTGCACTGCCACTACGTGCGATGGCGGAACCGAACAATTCTGAAAAACCTAAACTTATTCTCCAATCAGTTTCGCGGAGATCTGCCGATGCGCTACTATGAGCGACTGGGCGAGAGCGGACTGCGTTATCTGCTGGATAAGGGCGCGGTTTACAGCAACGCGCATCATGCGCATGCCAACACTGAAACCATCGTCCGGCACACCACGCTCGCGACCGGCGCCGATCCGGCTGTGCACGGCATGATTGGTAACGTCTGGCTCGATCTGGTACACGCCGAGCGACTAATTCGCAATGGGTTCACGCCCATTACTGTCGTCTTGACGTTTAGACGTCTAAACGCTAGGATTGCATGATGAATGAAACCGCCCAAAAAAGAGCTACCGTCTACTTCGATCCGCTCCTGCATCGTGCGCTGCGTCTGAAAGCGGCTGAAACCGATCGCAGTATTTCCGAGCTTGTGAACGAGGCTGTCAAAGCCGCACTTGCGGAAGACGCCAGCGACATTGAGGCCTTCGAAGTTCGGGAAAAGGAACCTGACTATGCGTTCGAGGACGTCGTTAAGGACCTGAAACGACGTGGCAAGATATAGACTGCGGATAAAGAAGTCGGCCCGTAAAGAACTTGAATCGATCGCCACCAAGGCGGATCGGCGACGCATTATCAGGCGTATCGAATCACTCGCTGATAATCCAAGACCTCCCGGTGCAATGAAGCTGTCAGGGCTCGAGCGCTACCGAATCCGACAGGGCCGCTATCGCATTCTTTACACCATTGAGGATGCGGTGCTGGTGGTTCACATAGTCAAGATCGCAGATCGCAAAGATGTCTACCGAAGCGAGTAGGAAGCGATGAGTAACGACGCGCATGGTTGCGCCGGACACGGATAGCTAAAGCTGGGCCAATACTTCCTTCGCTTAACCTGGCCCCTCGTGTACGGGCGGGCTTGTGGTAAATAGCATAATCATCGATTCAAGGAGTCATCGTTGAAAACGATCTTGTCGTATGTCGGTACGGTAGCCTTAATTCTGTTCGCGCTGACCGCCTGCACAACCCAGACC
>JAEKFU010000082.1 GCA_016522385.1 Pseudomonadota bacterium | reverse complement strand
GCGTTGAACAGATTGCTCGGAAAGCGGTTGAGAAAGGAGGCGCCAACGCTTGAGCAGCGCCGTGACGCAGTGTCTAGATTCTGCTCGGGTCGCCGTGCAGCGGCTCAAAAGTTGGCGCGAAGCGGCGAGGGGCAGCCAATGTCGCCCGCCTTTGTCAGCAAATGCCTGTCCGATGCCCTGTCTGACAAAGCACGAGTCTTTTCCGAACTCGGTTGTGACCCTTCCGTTATGACTTTTGCAAGCAGCAATCGGTATTTTTCCTATGCCCTTGCTGGCGGCCTCGGATGGGGCTTGCCGGCGGCACTTGGCGCTGCACTGGCGAACCGGGACCGTTTGAGTGTGGCCTGCGTCGGTGATGGATCGTACATGTTCGCCAATCCGGTCGCCTGTCACCAGATCGCCGAAGCGAATGAGCTGCCTGTGTTGACTGTCGTGTTCAACAACGGTGTGTGGAACGCCGTGCGCAAGACGACGCGGATGATGTATCCAACGGGCAAGGCCGCCCGTATGAACACAATGCCGATGACATCACTGGCGCCGAGCCCCGACTACGCGATGATTGCGGCGGCCAGCCGGGCCTGGAGTGCGACTGTAAGCGATAGCAGGGACCTGCCGGTAACGATCGATGAGGCGCTGTCGGTTGTTGCCAGTGGGCGCCGCCAGGCGCTGGTCGAAGTAATTGTGTCGCAGGATTGAGTGCTTCTGCCGCGATTCTCAGGGTACGGACTCCATTCCCGCGGTCAAATTCGGGGACCTCAGAAGGGAATAGCGTTCGACCACGCGGCGCAATTGTCGCATTGACGCGGCGTATGGTGTCGGCGATGTGAAGCTTATCGGGTCACGCGCGTTCGTGACCCACTTTTGCCAGCGAAATTTTCATCGATATGCCGGCTCAGTTCTCGCGCCGGAGCTGTGAATTCGATCCCTCAAAGCAACGTAACCCATTGACCGGACATGCAGATTTACCTTCCCATTGCCGAGCAGTCGCTGAACGTATTCTTGATCCTCGGCATGGGCGGGGCGGTTGGATTTCTGTCTGGCATGTTCGGCGTCGGCGGCGGATTTCTAATGACGCCGTTGCTGATTTTCTCCGGTATTCCGCCGGCGGTCGCGGTGGCGACGGAAGCGAACCAGATCGTTGCGTCGTCGGTTTCCGGCTCTATCGCGCAATGGCGACGACGCAATGTCGATGTGAAAATGGGGCTTGTGCTGCTGGGCGGCGGCGTTACCGGGTCTGTGATCGGTGTCCAGCTGGTCAAGATCCTACGCGAGCTCGGCCAGGTCGATCTGGTGATATCTCTCAGTTATGTGCTGTTTCTCGGCATTATCGGCAGTCTGATGCTGATTGAAAGTGTGAGGACATTCTACAAAGCCAAACAGGGGCAGCCGATGCCGGCAAAACGGCCTGGGCAACACAGCTGGATTCACAAGCTGCCGTTCAAGATGCGGTTCAAGCGGTCCAAGCTATATATCTCGGCCATCCCGCCATTGCTGGTCGGTTTGTTGGTCGGTCTGCTGGCCGCTGTCATGGGTGTCGGCGGCGGGTTCATCATGGTGCCGGCAATGATCTACCTGTTACGGATGCCAACCAGTGTGGTAATCGGCACATCGCTGTTCCAGATCGTCTTTGTCACGTCGCTGGTAACGATCCTCCACTCGACGCAGAATCAGACCGTGGATGCGGTACTGGCGCTGATGTTGATGGCCGGTGGCGTGATCGGCGCCCAATTCGGTGCGATCGCCGGGCAGAAGCTCAAGGGCGAGCAGTTGCGGGCGTTGCTGGCCCTGATGGTGCTAGGCATGTGCATCAAGATCGGTGTTGACCTTGTCGTCGAACCTTCGGAGCTGTTCTCCGTTTCAACCTCGCTGTTGGAGGGACACTGAATGCGGGTTCTCAGTTTGATCGGTCTGGTCTTTGCTGGTTTGCTGTTCGCATATCCGCCAACGGCGACGGGGGCGGAAAGCGTCGAGGCCGATCTGGCAACGCACCATGTCGCGGTCAAGACCGACTTTGCCGGTGTTAAGGTGCTGATGTTCGGTGCGGTTGAAACACCCGTCGCGGCACGCGGGCAGGCGCCGCGCGATATCATCATTGTCATTCGCGGACCCGAAGAAAAATTGCGCGTACGGCGCAAGGACCGGGTGGCCGGCATCTGGGTCAACTCGGACAGTGCGACCTTTGATGCGGTACCCGGCTATTATGCCATCGTTTCGAACTTGCCGGCTGGCGAAATCGCCTCGTCTTATACGTTACGTGAACACGGTATCGGCTTTAACAGTCTGCGGGCGAATCTGATTCTGTCGTCGACCGGTTTCTCCACAGGCAATGTGCGCGACTATGCCAGCGCAATCGTTCGCGTGCTCAAGAACGACGATCTCTATCAGGAGATAATCGGGGGCGTCGGATTTTCCGGCACGCGCCTGTTCCGGGCTGAGTTCGAGCTACCGGCCAATGTGCCGCTGGGTGATTACAGCGCGGATGTGTTCATCTTCCGGGCGGGAGAAGTCGTTGCAAAGCACACAACTAGCTTAAGGATTGAAAAACGCGGCATCGAGCGTTTCATTTATACATTGGCGCACCAGCAGCCGTTGATCTACGGTATCCTGTCGGTCTTGGCCGCAGTTCTGGCCGGCACGGGCGCTGCCGCGGCGTTCCGCAAGAAATAGGCGCGATGCACATGAGCGAACGCAAGATCCGCAAGCCCAATGAAATGCACCACCGCCGCAGGTTTCTGGTGGTTGTCGATGAGTCGCCGGAGTGTGAACTGGCTGTCTATTTCTCGGCGCTGAGGGCTCGGCGGACCGGCAGCGATCTGGTAATGCTGTTCGTGATCGAGACGGCTGATTTTCAGCATTGGTTGAAGGTTGAGGAGACTCACCGTCAGGAAGGTGAGCAGAAGGCGGCGGCGGTATTCCGTCTCTATCAGATAAAACTGAACGGTTGGGGACTGGACGACGTGGCGACGCATGAAGTGATGCGCCATGGCAGCCAGCTGGATGAAATCATCGGCCTGATCAATGATGATAAGGACATCAACTTCCTGGTGCTCGGTGCATCGACTTCGTCCGAAGGGCCAGGTCGGCTGGTTAGCCAACTGGCGGGCAAACAATCTGCCGATTTTCCCATTCCAATCGTAATTATTCCGGGCTCGTTACAGTTGCCGGAGATTGAGGCGCTGACCTGACTTAGCCAGTCGCATAGCGGTTTCAGTCGCGCGATTTCGCCAAGATAAGTCGCGATTACATCAGGTCGTGTGACTGCGTGAATATGCGGCAAGTCATGCCAAACGGCGATGCCTTTGCGGCTTGGCGACTTCCGGGTCGTCAAGACTGGAGGCGCGAGGAAACACAATACCGGGCATGCCAGAGTTTCGTGAAAAGACCGGGCAGCCACTTGTCGGACAGAACCCGCTGATTGCCATGTTGCCGCTGTCGGCAGGGTGTTCGAAGAATCTTGCCTCACCGGTGACCGAAAAGTCATCTTCGGGGATGACCACATGGGTGCAATGGCCGGAGCCGCTGCTCTTGCGGCAGTCAACGCAATGACAATGCCCGACTGTGCGGTGCTTTCGAAGCGAACGGCACCACAATATCAACCCACGCTGAATGCAATGATTGCAATTTCAAGCAGAGTGCCGCGTTAAGGGTGCCCGATTGCCGCGACACTTGATCTGGTGGGCGACCGCTGGACACTGGTGATTGTGCGTGACATGCTCGACGGAAAACGAAATTCAGTGACTTCCTCGACTCACCTGAGCGGATTACAAC
>JAEKFU010000028.1 GCA_016522385.1 Pseudomonadota bacterium | reverse complement strand
GGCAATATGCCCGCCAGCTCATCGCGGCCGGGTTTCAAATAATCGACAACCGTCAACGGCACATCGTCGCCAACGCCAAGCTCTCTGCGAATGCGTGCCAGTCTGCCTGGCCGAGTCTTCAGTTCGGCCACCCGGATCACATCTTCAAACGCCATCCATGCCGCCAAACGGCGCGTGACCACTACGGACAACCGGTAATCCTGCGATGCTTTGTCCGCGGCCACCACTCTGCCCAGCCGTTCGAAAAACAGATCGACATAGGATGGCCCCTGAAAATCCAGCAAATGTGCTGCAGCATGACCAGCCATCTGCTGCACAGTGAGCGGCAAAGCGGCAACCACATCCTGAAAGGCATCCGGCGCCGGCTTGAACACTATCTCCGAGTCCGCCCTGGTTTCTACGGGCATGGCTGCCAGATCCCTGCCAACTTCAAAGCCGGCAAGATTTTTCTCAACCGAAACGCCCGCCTGAACAATCGCTTGACGGCAACTGTCAAGCTGCACTGGCAGAACCCCAGTCGCCACCATGGCGCCGAACATGACTGCATTGGGATGGCAGCCGATAGGTCTTGCGGCCGGTGCCATATCCACTGCTCTCAGGGTTCCCGCGCAGCGCTTCAGGGCACTCAGAACCGGAGCAGTGGCAACCGTGCCGTCGCCGGGCCGGATCTTTTCCGCGGTGCTGTAGATCCGATCACGCGCCGTGATTACCGTCGTTTCGCGGCCGATATGTCCTCCAGCCAAGGCTCGAGCCGCTTCCATCGGTTCAAATGACACTACAAGGTCGACGGCACCCGATGCCGGATAGATCGAGAAAACCGGCCGGCCACCGAGTTCGCGTTGCGGGTAAACTTCGAAATAATAGGTAGTTGCGCCGGTTCTTTGTGCAACGCCGGGGATCGACGTTGCCTGTGCCTTGAGGCCGTCAAGATGGGCAGCGGCGACCAGCCAGTCCGCCAACACGCCGCCGCCCTGCCCGCCCAGCGCGGCCACAAGCACGCAAATTGGCCGCTTGGTATTCATGATGCCCCCACTAAGGCTGCAAACCTTGCGCCGAGTTGGGCCCAAAACCTGTGTACCGGTCCGGCATTGAGCGTTGCCCGGGCCCGATAGAAAGACGGGCACAGCGCGGCTGCATGCGCTGCCTCACCGCACAGGCCGCAGGCCACACAGGTCGCATCGACCATAGCCGCCGGACCGTCTTTCAGCGGATTGTGCCGGGGCCGCAGGGTGAGTGATGGACAACCCGACAGACGCATACAGGAATGATCGCCACTGCACACTTCTTCATCGACGCCAAACCGCTCCCTGACCAGCGGCCTGTCGGCTTGGGCCTCGTCGGCAAGTGCACGCTTTGTGCGACGCTGACGCGCCAACATGCATTCATTGTCGGACAGCACGACGCGCAAACCCTTCTCCGGTGCATCGAACGCTGCCCGTAGGGTGTTGAGCGTGTTGGTGACATCATAGGAATCGATCCGCCTCAGCCACCTGACGCCAATGGCTTTGAGCGCATTTTCAATCGACACTTTCACGCGGCGCCCCCATGGCGTTGAGCCAGTTGACGGTAGATGCTGCTGCCCGGTTGCCGAGGCATATCCGTTCTCCAGCACCACCAGCACCGACTCGTGGCCGTTCCACTGCGAATTGATGGCGCCGGTCACCAGCCCGTTGTGCCAGAAACCGCCGTCGCCCATCACCGCCACACCGGGCTGACCGAGCGGCGGGCCGACGGCACCGCCCGAAGCCAGGCTCATGCCGTAGCCGAGCACGGTCGACCCGGTGTTGAACGGCGGAAGAGTGGCAAACGTACTGCAGCCGATATCCGAGGATACATGGATCTTGCCACGCTCACGCTGTAGCAGTTTCAACGCGGTAAAGACTGGCCGCTCGGGACACCCGGTGCAGAACCCCGGCGGACGCGGCGGCGGTAGGCTGCTTAGTTCCTGGGCCGCCTTGTCACGATTGGCCTGCGCAGCCTTGAAGGCACGGACCGCCTTTATGCCCAGCCCGCCCTTGCTCTTGTCTTCGCTCGCCAGATAAGTGGCCAACCCCTCGCGCACCACGTCGAGCGTGTACTCACCCGCCGTCGGCAAGATATCCTTGCCGCGTATTCGGCAATTGAGGCCACTCGCCTGCGCAATTGCCCGGATGCCGTCTTCGATGAACGCCGGGTTGCCTTCCTCGACCACGAGCACGCTGGTCTTGCCCTGCAGGAAGTCGGCAATCTGGGACGGTACCAGCGGATGGATGACGTTGAGTACCAGCAGTGGCACCGGTGTTTTGCCGAATGCATCACCCGCGCCGAGCAGGTTCAGCGCCCGTATCACCGCACCATATGTGCCGCCCTGAAGAATGATTCCGATCTTGTCCTTCGCGCCCGGATAGATTTCGTTGAGACCATTTTGAACGATGAACCGCCGAGCCGCGGGGAGCCGGTTCTCGACTTTGTCGCGTTCATGCACATAGGTCGACGGCGGCAACACGATACGATCATAGTCCTGAATCGCTTCCGGCAGACGCCGGTGGGCGCTGAATGGCGGTGTCACATTGTCCTTGCACGCAAACGAACCGGTCATATGCGCGGCGCGAATTCGCAGGCTGACGATCACCGGCAGCCGGGCCGCCTCTGACAGATCGAACGCCTGCTCGGTCAACTCGACCAATCGTGCCATATCGTATCTCGGATCGAGCAGCGGCATGGACGATTTCAGCGCCGTGGCGTGAGTGCGTTCCTGGATGACGCTGGCGCCTTCGCCATAGTCCTCACCGACAATGATCACAGCCCCGCCGGTCACCCCGGCAGAGGCGAGGTTGGACAGGGCATCGGAGGCGACATTCGTGCCAACGATCGATTTCCACGTTACCGCACCGCGAAGAGGATAGTGGATCGACGCGCCAAGCAGCGCCGCCGCCCCGGCTTCACTGGCCGATTGCTCGAAGGTGATGCCCATGGGCTCCAGCACCGGCTCACGGGCCTCGGCAAGCACGTCCATCAGATGCGACACAGGCGCTCCCGGATAGCCGCCGACATAGGCCACACCTGATTGCAGCAGCGCCTTGGTGACCGCAAGAATGGCCTCGCCTTCAAAGACCTCGCCGACACCGAATTTCAGCTTTTCGACTTCACCGGCAAACGAGCGCTCCATGCCGAATGTCCGCGCCTGCTCAAAGACCGTATGTCTGCGCACTGCCGTCTTCATGACAGGGTCCATCCAGGTTTTATGCCCGGCGCGCTGTCGCCGGCGCCACGCGCCGGCATGCGCTCAACGGCAAAGCCCTGATTGAAACCAGCCCGGGCAATCAGCGTGAATTTGAACACCCAGCCGCTAGCCACCACGAACACCGCAGCAACGGCGAGCGATGCCGGAAGGAATGCGTCAGCCAGCAGGCCAGCCACCACGATGGCCGCCGGTACCAACTGATGGCCAAGCGTCAATCTGAACGGGCTACCGTCCAGGGCTTTGAAGCTGCCGGTTGGTGCACCCTCAGCGCCCAGGGCGCCACGATAGGCCTGCCATGTGACATGGCGTAGTCCGATCAATACCAGTAGCGCAAGCGCCAGCAGCTGCATCGTAGAAGCCTGGAGACCAGCGATCGCTGAATAGATCGCCGTCAGGCCCAGTCCTTCGGTCAAACCGGTAGTTACAACGAGCGGCACGATCCAATGATGCCGCCAGGTTGGAACGCCCTTGGCCGCCTGCAGAATTCGGGCCTGGCAGTAAAGGAATACCAGCGCGCAAGCCGCGCCGGCGAACGCCAGCACCACCGAGCCGAAATAGGCGGCCGCCAGCCCGAACCCGAAAAACGGCACGGCGGCAAACGCCTCGCGACTCATCCATGAGCGTCGGGCATGGAAATAGACGTTGATGAAGCGCCATGGCCGGCCGATTTCCAGCCACACACACGTCAACCCCAGTGCTACTAGAGCCAGTGCCGTGAGCATCGGTATGACAGCTGTTTTGCCTGTAATGGCCGCCGCCGCTGCAACAAATAGCCCGCTGCCGGCACCGCCAAGAACGAAATTCGCCGCTGCCCGCCAGTCCCAGCTTTGCTGATGTGCCGGACTTACCGCCGCCATGCCCACGGGTTCAGCAATCATTGATGGTGCATCTGAGAATCCACTCTCGCGATCCGACGCCCCTGACCACAGATAAAAAATGCCGGGACCGGTTGCCAGATCCTCGTGCATGCGGAAATGCTGGTTCTCAGCCAACAGCCTTGCTGCGTTGCTTTTTGGGTCATTCACATCGCCAAAGTGCAGCGCGCCTGCGATGCACGATGTCACGCAGGCCGGCGTCGCTGCGGGATCAACGCCGGGCGTCAGACCATCAGCCAGGCCTTGATCGATGCGATCGGCACACAAGGTGCACTTCTGTGCCACGCCGATGCACGCGGGATCCTCACGTAGATGCTCATGACGCATCGGCCGACCGCCATAAGCAACCGCAGGCCGGTCGACTCGCGAACGCGCCTGATAGGGACAGGCAACGGCGCAGTAGGCGCAGCCGATACAGAGGTCATAGTCGATGGTGACGATGCCGTCTGCCCGTTTGCGCGTGGCAGTCGTCGGACACACATCGAGGCATGGTGGGTCGTCGCAATGCATGCATCCGACCGGCACGAAGGCGCGCCGCACATTCGGGTATATGCCGGTTTCAACATCCAGCACCTTGCGCCACTGGATGCCCGGCGCCGTGGCATTCGCATGCTTACATGCTGCCGTGCAGGTCTGGCAGCCGACACAGCGGTTGAGATCGGCAATGATGGCCCAGCGCGTCATGCCGCACCGCCGATCGGTCTGACCGCGACCTTGACCAGATCGGCGCCGGATCCGGTGGCATCGGTCAGTTCCAGCATCATCGGTGTGAGCGAGTTCATGCAGGGCGCCTTGTTGTCCTTGGCAAAAGGAGTTGCCCAGTGATCGAATTGGCCGACCATGAGCAAAGTGTCCGGCCGGATGCCCTGGCGCAGCAGCACCGCACCTTCTGTCTTGCCGGCGGGCGATGCGATCTCAATTCGGTCGCCTTCAGCAAGATTCAGGCGGGCAGCCGCGGCAGGGTTCATAATCACCCCGCCGTGTCCGGCGACATTGCCAGCAACCTCATGGATCAGCTGGATCGCCGCATTACCACCCCAGGCATACTGCATAGACCGCGCCGTCAGCAGCCAGAACGGATAGTCAGCGATGTCGACTCCGAAGCCTTCGGCCAGAGCCGTCTCCCATCGTCTCTGCAGATCATGCCAGGTCGGCATTGCTTCATATTCGGCAAGCTGATCGTCCCACCAGGTGATGTCCTGCTCATGCAGCCGCGCCGACAGTTCCCGGCCGATGCGCAACAGACGCTCCTGATACGGCAACTCGAATCGCAAGCGTTGTGTCGCCAGCGCAGGATAGAGATACCACTGCGACCTGGAGAACCGGCGCACCCGAAAGCCGTGCTTGCGGAAGTAGTCGAGCCCCTGGCTTTCGGCACCATCGGTCAGTTCGGCACTGGCCGCCCGGCAGCTGGCATCCCAGATCGTCTCGACACTGTGCGCTTTGGCCGTATCGAGTGAAAAATCGTAACCTTTGCCATGCAGCCTAACCCCCCCAGCGCCGCGATTGATGGCTGCGTTGTAGTCCTCAAGAAGGCCGGTCCGGTCAGCAAGCTCGGTTGCGATCCAGGTGAAGTCGCGCGCCTCGCCCTGCGGATTGACCGCCGGGTCGCGCAAGGCAAAGCCCTGATGCTCCCAAAACTGTTCGACATACTTTGACCCGCCGATGCGGATCAGCTGCAACCCCTCAAGGTCGGTGCACTCCGGCAGCAGAATGTCGGCCATGTGATTGGTCTCATCGCGGGTATAGGCGAAGCATACGGTGAAGGGAAATTGCGCCATTGCTTCGGACACTGCCTTTGTGTCCCAGAACGAAATCGCCGGATTAGTCCGGTAGACGAACCAGACATCGGGCCGGGTCGGCTCGGGCAGATGGTCGAGGCCCTTCTTCTGCATCATCCAGGCCAGATGCGTCGGCCCGAGGGCCTGGCTCCATGGCGAATTGGCGGCCAGCGGCACCAGTGTGCGGTGGGCATGGCGCGACGGCGAGCGCGACAGCCATTCACCCCTAGTGGTCGGGTTCATGGGATAGTGCATGAACCCGTCCGGCCCAGGCGTCACGCTGCTCCAGCGATTATCGGCCGGCCGGTTGAGCCTTACAGTTGTGCCAAGCGTGCCGCCCGGCACTTCCAACCCACCAATCAGACAGGCGAGCAACGTGCGCGCCCAGCAGCACTCATAGCCGCCCCAGCCGTTGTTGACCGTCTTGCCCAGCGAAATGGCAACTGGGCGGAACGGCAATGTCTTGCCGTCGATCTCGATGGTTTCTCCGATATGTGCATGGTCGACGAACGCACAGGCCACTGAACGGATGGTCTCGGCGTCGACATCGCAAATCTTTGCCGCCCATTCCGGCGTGTAATCCCGCACATGGTCGACAAGCGCGGCAAAGGCCGGCCGGCACGATACGTTTTTGTGATTCCAGGCAGTATCGTCGGGGCCTGACTCGCGACCGGAAACGTTGAATTGGCATTCCAGTGCCGGATCGATGTTCGGCTTGTCGAATTCGACCGCCCTTGCGCTCTTCAGGTCCCAGACCAGCGGCTTACCGCTCCTGGGATGGCGCAGATAGTACCCGTTCGGCGCAACCAGATAGGCAGAGGATGTGCGCTCCTTCAAAAACTCGAGGTCGAGCCTGGTCCGGTCCACCTCGTGCAGCAGCATATGGACCATGGCAAACAGAAATGCCGAGTCTGTCTTGGGCCGGATCGGCACCCACTCGGCCGAACAGGCGCCGGTGACCGAAAGATGCGGCTCGACCTGAATGCGCCTGACACCGCGCCGGCGCGCATCGGCATGGCGCTTGACGCCGCACACGCCGCCGGAGGCTTCCACATTGGCGCCAAAGGAGATGATCAACTCCGTGAACGGTGTATCCGGTGACACGGTGAAGGCGCGGTGCCAGAGCTCGCCATAAAGATGCTCCGAATGATAGCATTTCACGCCCTGCCCGCTGCCAAAGCTCATATCAATTGGACCCCAGGCCGCCAGAAAGGCCGGGAAGGTTCCCATATAGGCCGTCGGTGTGCCGCCGCCGCCGAAACTCGCCGCCACGCGCGGGAAACCGGATGCATCGATGAGACCATCGTGGCGCACGTCGTTGAGTTTTCGGGCAATCGTATCGAGCGCCTCATCCCAGCTGATCGGCACAAAGTCCGGGTTCTGGTCCCGGCCCTTGCGCAGGTTGCGGCGCTTCATCGGTGTCAGGATGCGGTTCGGATTATAGGTCTTCTGGATCAGGCCGAACGCCTTGACGCACACTTTGCCGCCGGCAGGATGCACATCGGCGGCCGAAAAGTTCGGCCGAACCTGTGTCGCCACACCATCCTCGATTTCGACGTTTAGCAAATCTGGCCCGGCGACGCATTGGTAACAATAGGTCGAAACCTGAGACACCCTCTTGGTTGCCCGTTGCATGGCGACATTCCGCCTTCCCGGCTAAGCCGCTTGGGCTGCCCTTGACGCCTTGTCCGCAAGGCGCTGCTTGGTTTTTTCCACATCCACTACAAAGCGCTCGTGCTGACCGCTGCAGATTGTGTCGACCGGATCGGTGGCGGACACCTCAAACACAACCCGGTTGCGGTCAATCTCGGCAACGGTCACGGAAATATCCACGTCCATGCCGAGCAACGTCGGTGCGCTGTGCGCAATCGCAACTTTTACGCCAACCGAGTCCTCGCCGGGGTCTGCATGTTCGAACATCAGATCCCGGCAGGTCCATTCGATATCGCGGATCATTTCCGGCGTCCCATAGACTCTGCAATCCTCACCCATGAAACCGATTGTTCGATCCGTATCGACTTTGAACCTGCGGACTTGCGATAGGCCCTCTTTGAAGCTCTCCTTCATGTCATTGGGTCCTCCAGTGGTCGACATTGGTGAAATATGTATAATAGTACTATAATACGTATTTACTCGCAACACCTTGCCGTGGACGGACGCAAACAGCAAGATGAGCAAAGCTGAAACCCAGGGAATAACGACGTGACCGACAC
>JAEKFU010000748.1 GCA_016522385.1 Pseudomonadota bacterium | reverse complement strand
TCGGGCAACGGAACCCGCCGGACGATCCGCTGAAAACTAATAATCTCCTCGCCGCTGACCACCGCGCTTGCCGCGGCATCGTCCGTCGAGGTCGTTCGTTCAACGATCTGCGCCTCCTGCTCTCGCGTGGGATAATCGACCAGGACATGGAACAAGAATCGGTCCCGTTGCGCTTCGGGAAGCGGATAGGTGCCTTCCTGTTCAATTGGGTTCTGGGTCGCCAGCACGTGAAACGGGCGTGGCAGATTATGGCGTACGCCTGCCACCGTGATATGATGCTCTTGCATCGCCTGCAGCAATGCCGACTGGGTACGCGGGCTGGCGCGGTTGATCTCGTCGGCCATCAGCAACTGGCAGAAGACCGGCCCCTTGATGAAACGAAACTGGCGTCGCCCAGCTTCGCTTTCTTCCATAACTTCGGAGCCAAGAATATCGGCTGGCATCAGGTCCGGCGTGAATTGGATACGCTTTTCATCGAGACCGAGCACCGTGCCGAGTGTAATCGCCAGTTTCGTTTTGGCGAGACCCGGTGCGCCGACCAAAAGTGCATGGCCCCCGCCAAGGATGGTTGTCAGCGTCAGGTTGATAACTTCGTCCTGGCCGAATATTACACTGCCAACCGCTTGGCGGACCGCCGTCATTTTCTCAGCCATTGTCTCCAATTGATCGAGAACCTGCTTGTCGGTCTGTGAAACGCTGATCATAGATGGCTCCAGTTTGAGGTTGTTCGACTAATAGTCATTCAGGGTACGATTCAGATTCAATCTAGATTGATTTGCTATGGAAAGGAATTGCTACCAAGTCCAACAATAGAAAGCCTGTTGGTAACAGATATGGCATCCTCATTTGCAACAATGGCTGTACTGAGGCAGTTTCAAGCAGACTAGGAACCTGATTCATAGCCCGATCCGCTTCAACTTGACGTGACATGACTGACCAAACGACGCCCGTTCGCGGGCTCAGCGACATAGACGAACTAACCGGCAAACGTCTGCCGCCGGTGCATACCTGGCACCCGGATCACTGCCGCGATATCGATATTCGCATCGATTCCGACGGCGCATGGCACTATATGGGCTCGCCGATCACACGCAAGCGGATGGTTCGGCTGTTTTCAACAATTCTGCGGCGCGATGACGATGAGCGGTATTATCTGGTCTCACCGGTTGAAAAATGCGGCATTGCGGTAGACGACGTACCGTTTGTCGCGATCGAGATGCAGGTATCGGGAAGCGGCCCGGAGCAGGACCTGGGGTTTGTCACCAATGTTGGTGATGAAGTCATTGCAGATGCAAGCCATCCGCTGCGGTTTATCGCCAACAGAGAATCCGGGGCTTACGTCCCATATGTGTTGGTCCGCGATCGCCTAGATGCCCGCATTAGCCGCTCAGTCTACTATGACCTCATTGAACACGGCTGTGTTCACCACCACGATGGTGCAGATCGGTTCGGCGTATGGTCGGGTGGCCGCTTCTGGCCGATGGCTCTCGCCGCCGAGATTGGAGCAGAAACGGCATCGTGACACCACTTGATCCCGAATTGCGATTTGATGCCGATGAATTCATGGCCCGGGCGTCCGACAGGCTGTTGGCCAAAATTCCCGCAGAAGCGATGGACATGCGCGCTGAGGCACCGCGCAGTGACGACGATCTCAACCCGCATCTCAGGCCAACGTTTGAAGTTTCCGACCCCCGTCCGGCTGCCGTCCTGGTGGGACTGGTGCGGCGTGAGCCGGAGCTGACGGTTCTGCTGACACAGCGCACCGAGCATTTGCCGAGCCATCCTGGCCAGGTCGCGTTTCCCGGCGGCAAGATCGATGAAGACGACGCTGATGCCGTCGCCGCGGCGCTGCGCGAGACAGAAGAGGAGACCGGGCTCCTTCGGTGTTTTGTCACGCCCGTCGGGTTCCTTGACGCCTACCAGACCCGTACCGGATATCGCGTGCTGCCAGTGGTGGCGATGGTGGAACCCGGATTCGAGTTGCGGCCCGAGGACGGGGAGGTGGCCGATATCTTCGAGGTCCCGTTGCGCTTCCTCATGAATCCGACGAACCATCAGTACCATTCCAGGCGGTGGCAGGGCAGCAATCGGCGGTTCTATGCCATGCCCTATGGAGAGCGCTATATCTGGGGGGCAACAGCAGGTATGTTACGTAACCTGTATGACCGAATGTATCGCGATTGACGACGGACGTTGGAGCATGGCATCGCTGCCAAGTCTTGCCGGCGAAAGCTGGCTGAACGCTGAGCCGTTGCAGCACCTGCTGAGCGTGCTGTCCTCAAACTGTGGTCAGGCGCGCATTGCCGGCGGCGCCGTGCGCAACGCACTGCTCGGTGAGGCCATTGAGGATATTGATATCGCCACTACGCTGCTTCCTAAAGAGGTGCTCGCCCGAGCGCGAGATGCCGGTATGCGCGTCCATGCAACCGGACTGTCGCATGGCACGGTGACCGTGGTGGCGCATACACACAAAAAGGCGTTTGTCTGCGAAGTTACTACGCTGCGCATCGACACGGAGACCGACGGGCGACGGGCAACAGTCGAATTCACCGACGATTGGCATGCTGATGCCGCACGCCGGGATTTCACAATTAATGCACTTTACTGTGACGCGGATGGAACCGTGCATGATCCACTGGGCGGCTATCCCGACCTCGCCGCGCGCCGGGTCCGGTTCGTTGGTAACCCCCATGACCGGATTATCGAAGACTATCTGCGCATTCTGCGTTACTTCCGTTTCCATGCCCGCTTTGGCAACAGTGAGATAGATGCTCCGGCCCTGCAGGCCTGTATCGATCACAGAGCCGGTCTGTCAACATTGTCAGGTGAGCGCATCTGCATGGAGCTCTTCAAGCTGCTGGTCGCCACCGGTGTTGTTGAGACGGTCAGGCTCATGGATCGTGTGGACATTTTCCAGTACGCCCTTCCTGCAGAGCTCCAAATCGCACGGCTGGAGCGAATGTGCTTGATCGATTCTGCCAACGACCTCGTGCCCGATGCAGAGCTGCGCCTTGCCGCGTTGGTTGATCCGCGCACCGCGCCGCTTGACCGCCTGCGTTTGTCCAACCAGCAGCATGACCGCCTGAACGCATTGATGGCAGAATCATCGCCAACACCTGCGTTGCGCGACGCCGAGCGGAAAATCGTTCTCTACCAGATCGGCGCCGATCGTTTTCGCGATGCTGTGCGCTATCGTTGGGCACTGTCGAGCGATGATGCCGGGGACGGTGCCTGGTCGTCGTTGCTGCGCTTTGCTGATGACTGGCCGGTGCCGGTGTTCCCGGTATCGGGGCAAGACCTGATCGAACGGGGCTTTGCACCCGGCAGTCATGTGGGTGAAAAATTACGGACGCTCGAAGATTGGTGGATGGCAGCCGGCTTCCCCAATGACAAGGCAAAGATCCTTGCACAATTGCAGGACTAGAGCGTTTCTTTCTCATGTGGAATCATTTGATGGTCCAAATCCGGTCACTCGGCTAGTTATGGAGCGCAGCGCGATGTGGGTCATCGGGCAAGTTCCGTAACGACGTCCGATGGCCGGATTTGGGCCACCGAAGGCCGTGTCTCTGAACACAGATGAGGCCCTGTGCTTGTCGCTACAGGGCCTCGTCCCCGTGTTCGTAGTAGCATGGTCAGCGCCCGCTGACCGATCGGCACAATACTTCAGATTGACGTAGTGTCAATACCACTGTCGACTGCTACCCACATCCAAATGGCTGTTCAAACCGGCGGTAAACTGGCTCTTGCCTTTGGCGTGGTGTTCGGCAAACTGCAGCGGATCTTTCAACCTCTCCGGCATGACGTGACAGCTGACATCAGCAAGGAGCTCCTATGCAAAAATTCGGAACGGGACAGGCGGTGCGACGGTTTGAGGATGAGCGATTTATCCGCGGCGGCGGGTGTTATGTCGATGACGTTCGCCTTGAAGGCATGGCTCATGCGGCTTTCGTGCGCTCGCCCTATGCACATGCAAAGATCGTGTCGATTGACACGACCGATGCAGAGCAGGCACCGGGCGTTTTGCGGATTCTGACACACAAGCAAGTCAAGGTGGCCAAACTTGGTGCCTTTCCCACGATCACAACGGTGGATGGGGTTGATGAGAACGGCATCGCCGTTCCGCCGCGCTTTGCGCTGAGCACTGGTGAAGTCAAATATGTAGGTGACCCGGTTGCCATGGTCATCGCCGAAACGCTTGATCAGGCGCGCGATGCGGCCGATCTGGTCGAGGTCGATTATGATGATCTGCCCGCTGTAACCGACCTGGCGACGGTGCTCGACAGGAAGACACCTGTGATCTGGGGCAATATCGGGTCGAATCGGGCCTATCGTTTTCACAAGGGCGATCAGACCGCGACCGACATGGCAATGAAAGCCGCACATCATGTCGCCTCGCTGGATCTGGTCAACAACCGGGTTGCACCTTCGGCAATCGAACCGCGCGGAGCGATCGGCGTCTATTTGCCTGATGACGAGCAATATGTCCTACACGTTTCCGGTCAGGCCGTGTTCGCCCAG
The DNA here is from genome assembly GCA_016522385.1 of Pseudomonadota bacterium. Taxonomy (GTDB): domain Bacteria; phylum Pseudomonadota; class Alphaproteobacteria; order Rhizobiales; family Aestuariivirgaceae; genus JABDJG01. The sequence goes on along the minus strand of JAEKFU010000748.1, from coordinate 3,173 downwards.
CAAGCGCAGATGGCAGACGTCATCTTTAAGGTGCCGAGGGAGAAGATGCGTGTCATTATGCCAGATGTCGGCGGCGGGTTCGGCGCCAAGAACTTTGTTTATCCGGAAAACGTCATGGTGCTGCTGGCGGCAAGACTGTGCGGACGGCCCGTGAAATGGATCGCCCAACGGTCGGAAAACTTCTTGGCGGAGATTCACGGTCGAGATCATCTGACCAAAGTCGACCTGGCGCTTGACAAAGACGGTGTTTTTTTGGCTCTCGACGTCAAGACCACCGCCAATATGGGCGCCTATCTGTCAAGCTTTGCCACCATCATTCCGTCCTCGGCCAGCTGGGTCGCGCTGGGCGGACCGTATTCCATTGCAACCATGTCGATGACAGTCGAAGCGGTGTTCACCAATACTGTGCCGCTTGATGCTTATCGCGGCGCCGGTCGTCCGGAAGCTGCCTATCTGCTGGAAAGGGTTGTTGATGTTGCGGCACAGGATTTGGGCATCGATCCGCTGGAATTGCGGCAACGCAACTTCATTCGCGAGTTTCCACACAGGAATGCCCTCGGCATGCTTATCGATTGTGGCGCTTTCGCCAGTAACCTGTGTCTGGCGCGCAAAAATTCCGACCTCGAAAGGTTTGCCGAGCGGCGTGCCAAGTCGCAAAAATTTGGCCGTGCCAGGGGGCGTGGTGTGTCCAGCTATCTGGAAGTAACGCTTGGTGGTCCGGTCGATGAGACCGAAATTCGTTTTGATGATGACGGCGGTGTGACCATGCTGGTGGGCAGCGCGTCAACCGGTCAGGGGCATGAAACCGCCTACCGGCAAATCGTCTATGAAGAGCTTGGAATCGCCCCAGACAAGGTCCGCTACGTTCAGGGCGATACCGGATTGATGGAGTCTGGCGGCGGACATGGCGGTTCGCGGTCGTTGAAAATCGTCGGCTCGGCGCTGTTTAACACCACGCTTGAAGTGCGCAACAAGGGACTTATTGCGGCTGCCCACATATTGGAGGCGCCAGAGCACGATATCGAGTTCAAGAATGGCCTTTTTGCCGTTGCCGGTACCAATCATCAGATCGATATTTTGGAACTGGAGGCAACGCTTCGGGCAACACCACACCTACCGGATGGTGTGCCCGATACGCTAGCCAGTAAAGCGCGCTTCGAGCGCCAGGCATTCAGCTATCCCAACGGCGTACATATAGCCGAGGTCGAGGTCGATCCCGACACCGGGCATATCGCTTTGCATCGCTATACGGTCGTGGATGATTTCGGACGGATCATAAATCCTATGATCGCCGAAGGCCAGGTAGCCGGCGGTGCCGCGCAGGGGATCGGCCAGGCGATGCTGGAAGCTGTCGTTTATAACGCCGACGGCCAGCTGATCAGCGGCTCGTTCATGGACTATGCCATGCCGCGGGCCGCTGATCTGTCAGCAATAGATGTCTCGTTCAACCAGGATGAGCCGACAAATACGAATCCGCTCGGCGTCAAGGGCGCCGGCGAGGCTGGTGCCACCGGTGCCCCACCTGCCATCGTTAATGCCGTGGTCGACGCGCTGAAAGACTATGGTGTGCGGCATATTGATATGCCGCTGACACCGGAGAAGATCTGGCGCGCCGTCCGCGGTTGATTGTTTAAGAGACTTAGATCAACTGACCTACCTGCTAGCAACGCGCCGACGTACGAAGCGAACATATTTGCGGGTAACGGCGAACTCATGCCACCTCCACATATTGCCAGGACCGGCATTGTAACAACCGATGGTTGCTGCAACATTAGACTTGGCGCGCTTGTAGCACCAATTGAGATAGGCCATGCCGATCCTGAGATTGTTGGCCGGTATCTGTAAGGACCCGCCACCAACACCGGTCAGCGACCGGGTCATGCGTGCCGTTGCCGGCTTGATTTGCATCAGACCGATTTCGCCGTGCATTCCCCGTGCCGCCGGATCGTACCTGCTTTCCATGGTGATCACCGCATCGACGAGGGGCAGCGGCAAACCGGCAGGTTTGAGTTTTCCGGCCAGCGCGAGATATTTAGTGCGCCGTGAGCTGCGTTTCAAAGGCAGTCCGGATTTGCGCTTCTTGCTGCTCACCGTTCGGGGCGTGAGCGCTCCGCGTTTGGCCTTGTGTGTGCTGACAAAACTGGCCGCCCCGGTCGTGCCTTTGCTGTCGCCTCGGGCCGTATCGGCCGTCGCCGAGGTGCCGCCAACCGCCAGCGCCATACTCACAACAATCAGTTTTGCTGACAAACGCATCAGCATCTCCTCGTCCTTGTTTGAAAGAGCGCTCAAGTGTAGGTGCAGTGCGGCACAAAAATGGCAGAATGCGGAGTTTTCCAAGATATATCAAATTATTGACGTCATCGCACATGCACAAAACGCGAAGCTTAGATACATTCGGGAATCTGCGTTAGCGTTTTGCTGCGGCATCTGTAAACTGTGGGCCTAGTGTATGTTGACAGTGGCGGGAACGGGGACTGGTCATGGGTTTTGTGGAGATTGAAGCCGATGAGAGTGTTGTGTTTGGACGCCAGTCCGAAGCCACGCAGCCGCCGTCATTCTCGATAACTGGTGACCAGACACCCATGGTGGACATCAAGCTTGAGCCGGGACAGAGCATTTCTTGCGAGCTGTCGGTCGTGATGTGGTACGACTCTCAGATCGAATTCCGCGAAACACCGGGCGGATCAAAGCAGATCAAGCTGCTGGTGAACGGCGATGCGACGGAAGCTGCCAGCGTTACAGTTATGGCATGCTGCGCTGGGAAGGCTGGAGTGTTCGAACTGGCAAAATTCGGCGGACGTTTGTTGTGCCCAAAGAGCACGCTTATGGCGGCCGGGCCAAGCGTTAGCGTCAGCATCTATTCACACTATCGCAACATTGGGCCAGTTGGTCTTGATCTACTGCAGTTGGAGGGCAATGGCTGGGCAATTCTGCGCGCGTGTGGTGACGTTAAATGCTTCCAGCTGGGGGCCGGCAGACAGATGCGAATCAACGTTGCGGCGCTGGCTGCAATGAGCGCGACGATTGACTTTGAACCGATGCGGCTGGAGGTTAGGGACGATAGAGTCGACTTCGCTGAGCTCACTGGGCCAGGTCAAGTGTGGTTGCAATCCGGGGCGTAGCGAGGATGAGCTTGGCTGACAGTCGGAAGGTATTGGTGACCGGTGCGGCAC
>JAEKFU010000738.1 GCA_016522385.1 Pseudomonadota bacterium | reverse complement strand
TCGATGACCTTACCGTCATTTGCGAGACTGCCCAATTCGGTCAGTTCCACTTCACCGCGTATTTTGCAGATCGACTGCAGCGTATGGCCGACCGCGTCCGCGAGTTCTGGTGATCGGTTGGCGCTTTCCGCCTTAAGTATCATTACGTCCTGTTCGGCCTCGCGGATCACTAGCAGGCGCAATCGGCCGAGCTCCTTGTGCTGCTTGGCGATATCGGCAATTTGTGAAGGGTGGATGAACATGCCCTTGACCTTGGTGGTCTGGTCGGCGCGGCCCATCCAGCCTTTGATGCGTGTGTTGGTGCGCCCGCACGGGCTTGGCCCCGGCAGCAATGCTGAGAGATCGCCGGTGCCGAAACGGATCATCGGATAGACCGGATTGAAATTGGTGATCACCACCTCACCGACCTCGCCGGGCTCGACCGGTTCATTGGTGCCGGGCCGAACGATTTCCAGGATAACATCTTCATCGACGATCATGCCGTCAATGGCCTGGCTTTCATAAGCGATCAGACCGACATCGGCGGTGGCATAGCATTGCAGGACCGAGATACCTCGCTCATTATATTCTTGGCGAAGGGACGGGAACAGCGCGCCGCCCGATACCAACGCGCGCTTGATGGAGTTCATGTCTTTGCCGACTTCGGCCGCCTTGTCGAGCAGGATCTTTAGAAAGTCCGGCGTGCCGGCATAGCCAACCGGGCGCAACCGAGAGATTGCATCGATCTGCAGTTCGGTACTGCCTACGCCGGCCGGTATCACAGCGCACTGAATCGCGCGCAGGCCGCTGTCGAGGATAAAACCGCCTGGTGTTAGGTGATAGGCAAAGGCGTTATGGACCAGATCGCCTCTGCGGAAACCGGCAGCGTGGAGGGCACGGGCGCCGCGCCACGGATCGACGCGTGTGCCCATAGGTTCGAATAGTGGGCCTGGTGACATGAACACCCGGCCGAAATCAGCAATTTCACCGAGCGCGAAGCCGCCAAACGGCGGGTCGTTTTCCTGAAGTTCCTGTAGGTCTGATTTGCGCAGCACCGGCAATTTTTCCAATGCAGCGCGCGAGTTGACCGCCGCGGGGTCGACACCTTCCAAAAATCGTGCCCAGCCAGGTGCGCCGGCAACGATCTTTGCCAGGAAATGGCTCAGTTCTGTGAACAGTGCAGCATCCCGTTCGGCCGGATCGCGCTGTTCCAGGTCATCAAAAAACTCAGTCATGTCCGGTCTACCGTGGTCAATGTTTGGCGAGGTTGGCTTAATCAACCGCCAACATTTGGTTGCTAGGATTGTCAGCGGTTGGGAATCCGCAGACCGGCATACCTTAAGCCATTGCGGAAATGAGGCAACTGGATTGGCGATGTTAAGCACCGTTGACAGTGAAAACACGGCGCGCGACCTGGCATTCAGCAACCTGGTCAATATGTCCAAACAACAGGGTATTGACCCTGATGAATATCGAGCCCAACAGCTGATCACGATCAAGCGGAAAACGCCGTACCTTATGACGGTCAATATTGCGGCGGCCGCGCTTGTGTCCTGGGTTGCCTGGCCAACCGCCATTTCAGCGATCGTCCTGGCATGGGCAGGCTTGATGCTTTCCATCTCGTTGTTTGTCGTGATCACCGGTTGGTGCAAGTCGCGCAGGCGACAGAATCATCGTACCGGCAGATGCAAGGCCAGCCTTCGCGCTGGCCGGCGCGCTGAGGCCTATGCCGGCATTCTGGGAGGTCTTTGGGGAGCCTTGCCGGCTGCGACGTTTCCGTCTGCGCCAGCTGAAGTGAGCTTTATCATCATGGGTGTTGTAATGGGTGCCTGCGGCCTGGGCGCATTCGCCTTGTCGCAGTTCCCATCGTCGGCGCTGATATATGCATCGATCGTAACCAGCTCGCTGGCCGGCTCGGCATTGGCGCTCGGCGGACGCGGCGGCGTTGCGGTGGCTATGCTCGGGGTGATCTACGGTGTGGCGCTGGGTATTATGATTGTGAAGACGCACTATCAGGCGTTGCGGCGCGCCAAAGATCAACGCGCTCTGGAGAACCAGAACGAGATCATCAAGCTGCTCTTGCGCGAGTTCGAATCCGGCACCAAGGACTGGATGTGGGAAACGGATGTCAAAAACAATCTGAGATATGCTTCCGGTCGCCTAATGCAGCTTTGCGGTAAGCCGCACGAACGGATTATCGGTGCCAAGCTGAGTGAAGTGGTCTGCGCCCACAGTGCATGCAGTGAATGGGCGTCGATTGCAAAACTGATGGCAGAACGCCGGGCAATTGAGTCATTCGACGTGCCGATCATGAGCAACGGAGAGACCACCTGGTGGCAGATCAATGCCGAACCGATTTATGACGATCAACACAGGTTCGAAGGTTATCGCGGCGTGGCTGTGGACATTACGGAGATGCGCCGTGTGACAGATGAGTTGCGGGCGGCCAAGCAGGCCGCCGAACAAGCCAGCGCGGCAAAATCTCAATTCCTTGCTGTGATGAGCCATGAGTTGCGCACGCCCCTAAACTCGATTGTCGGCTATGCCGAACTGGCCTGCGTTGAACGTCATGATGGGAGCGCTGATCCCGACATGCCGGAATACCTGTGCAATATCTTGGACCACTCACGGCATCTGAGCAGGTTGATCAACGATATTCTTGATGTTACCCGGATCGAGAAGGGTAGGATGGAGCTGATCGAACAGGAAGTCGACATCGACGAACTGGTCGAAATCACTACCAAGATGTGCCAGGTCCAGGCGCGCGATGCCCTTATCAAACTGAGCGCCCGGTATGAGGTTCGCGGTATGCTGGTGCGTGGCGACCTCACCCGGTTGCGGCAGATCTTGGTCAACATTATCGCCAATGCCATAAAGTTCACCGCTGCACGAGGCGAGGTGGAGGTGATTGTTGGGTGCACTGAACAAGGTGAACCTGAAATCGCTGTGCGGGATACCGGAATCGGCATTGAGCCGACAAAGCTTGAGGCGATTTTTGAACCCTTCATGCAGGCTGAACAGTCCAAGACGCGCCAGTATGAAGGTGCGGGCCTCGGATTGGCGATTTCACGCGCGTTGGCCCGCTTGCATGACGGCGATGTCACGCTCGTCAGTCGTCCGGGCGAGGGGACGGTTGCGACACTGCGATTGCCGCGCAGCCGGGTCGTCAAATTGCGCAACTCCATTGTCGCGGCGTGACAGTTGGCGCGTCCAGCTGATATGACTCGGCCCGTCCATTTTAGCAAACGCGGGGTGGGGAAGTCATTTAGCGGGTCATAACCTCGTCGTCTATCATGTGCATGTCAATGCCTTCCTCACGGAGTGCAACAAGCGGCTGAAAGCCTGCGGGTGAAAACCATTGGTCGATGTGCCAACCACTCGCAAAACTGACGATGACCACTTGAGAGTGATCATCGTTACTGTTCACAGTGAGTTTGGCCCATCCACGGTACGGCATCTTGTCACTGTGGACTCCGGCGATCTGTTTGTTGGTGACGATATATTGCCGAATTTTTTCGGATCCTTGACGCGGAACCCGCGATCGTTCCGGCGCGCCAAGGCGAGGACGGGGTAATCGATTTTGAGCAGCTGCAGAGTCACCTGCTGACCGGACTTGTCGGCGGCACTGGTGATGAGGATTGTCGGTCTAATTGGCATGACAGCCTCTCTTGCATTGGGTTGGCGGGTTGTGTTCTGTCTCTTTGCCGAAGGTGACGGAGGTTGATGCATCGTGCAACTTTAAAAAATGAAACTAAGACTTTATATTTTGCAATAATGAATCCGTGACGAGGATCTCCATGACTGGTCGCAGACGCTACAAGCTGCTTTGTCCGATCGCACGGGCGCTGGACCGAGTTGGTGACCGTTGGACACTTTTGATCCTTCGCGACCTGCATGCCGGGCCGGCCCGGTTTTCTGATTTGCAGAGCGGTTTGAACGGCATCGCACCCAATCTATTGACCGACCGGCTACAGCAGTTGATTGGCGATGGGCTGGTGGTCAAACGGAGCGGCGAGCATGGTGTGATGCTCTATATGCTAACGGAGCTGGGCGCCAAAACGAGAGATCTGCTGTTTGAACTGGCATTGTTTGGTGGCCGGTTCGCGCCCGATCACGACAGGGGCCGGCCAGGAAACCTTAGGACAGTAGCAGTCACACTGGGTGCGGCGTGCCAGCGGGTTGTCACTCCTGATCTGGCCTTCGAAGC
>JAEKFU010000705.1 GCA_016522385.1 Pseudomonadota bacterium | reverse complement strand
CCATTACCGGGACCGGGGGGCCGCTGGTGCTGGTGCCTGTTATGCTGTGGCTCCAAGTACCGGTTCTAACGGCAATAGGACTGTCGCAGGCGGTGCAGTTGCCGATTGCAACACTTGCGACTGTCGGCAATTTTGCCTTCGGCCATCCGAAAATTGCGATCGGTGTTGTGCTTGGAATCGGTCTTGCTGCTGGATCGTATGGCGGCGCCCAGTTGGCACATTACCTGCCGCGCGAAAGGCTCAAGAAGCTCGTCGCCGGCGTTCTGGTTATCATAGGACTTATCATCGTTGCACGCGGTTCAGCCAGGCTGCTCGATGTGAGCTTCATATAAGATGACCGGCCTGCTGTTGCAGGAGGACGATGATCGCGGTGCGCAGGTCAGCATAGTTGGTTGGTCGTCTGGCCATTTTCCCACTGCGATGAAATGAACCAGCTGACTTAGCAGCGCAAACTGTCTAATGATTTGCTGATCGGTTACTCGAATCAATCTCTCCATGCTAATCGCGCAGATTTCGGACAGCCATATTGCCGTGCCCGCCACATCCAGCCATTGCCGGACAGGCAACCTGGAAGCTTGCGTCGACCACATCGCAGCGCTTGATCCATTGCCTGACCTTGTGGTGCATACCGGCGATGTCGCGCATAACGGCAAGGCAGAGGAGTACGCCCAGGCTGCCGACCTGCTCGGTACTTTGCCTACACGTCTGCACGTGATCCCGGGCAATCGGGACGACAGGCAAGCATTGCGTGCAGCGTTTGCATCACTATTGCCGGCCGATTGTCATGCGGAGTTTGTGCAGTATGCGTATATGCAACAGGATCTCTGCCTGATCATGCTGGATACCGTTAGCGAAGGCAGCAACAAAGGGCAGCTGTGCGAATTGCGCCTGGCGCATCTCAACCAGATGCTGGACAACGCGGGGGATCGACAGTTGATGATCTTCATGCATCATCCACCGTTTGACGTCACCGCGGCCGCTGATCCGTTTCAGTTCGAATCCCGCGGCAATGCGGCCGCATTCGCCGGCATCCTGTCGCAACACCCCAAAGTTCGGCACGTCTATTGCGGGCATAGTCATCGCGCCGCTAGCGGGATGGTGGGAGGCGTCCCGGCTTCGACGATCCCCAGCATGGCGGAGGATCTGCGCCAAGGGCCCGTGGTCAGCATGGAAAAGATCACGCCGCTTTATCACATAACATAGACACCAAATGCCTTTCCCGGCGCAGGCCTGAGGAAGGCAGACCGGGGGTTATACGCCCTGTAAGCTGCGATCGGCGGTCGAGTGTTCGACGACCCACTTTCGATCGCGTGCAAGCCGCACCTTCCAGCAAAGTTTCGCGCGAAATCGATGCAAAAGGGGATGTCCTTGAAAGGCGCATCGTCTATAAGCATGCCAACCAACAGGGGTTGCGCACACAACTGGCGACGGCGCACCAGCCGGCCGGTGATTTCAAGGAGGTTTCAATGGCACTTCGCGTGGCTATCAACGGGTTCGGCCGGATTGGCAGAAATGTTCTCAGAGCAATCGCAGAGTCCGGTCGCAAGGATATTCACGTGGTCGGTATCAACGATTTGGGGCCGGTGGAAACCAATGCCCATCTGTTGCGTTTCGATTCGGTGCATGGCCGCTTTCCCGGTGAAGTGAAGGTTGACGGCGACACGATCGATATTGGCAACGGGCCGGCCAAGGTGACAGCGATCCGCAACCCGACCGAACTGCCTTGGGGTGATCTGGAAGTTGATGTGGCAATGGAATGCACCGGCATCTTTACTGCGCGCGATCAAGCCGCAATGCATCTGGAGGCCGGCGCCAAACGGGTCCTCGTCTCAGCACCCGCGTCAGGCGCCGATCTGACCGTAGTCTACGGCGTCAACCATGACAAACTGACCAGCGAGCACGCAGTGGTCTCGAACGCGTCGTGCACGACCAATTGCCTGGCACCAGTCGCCAAGGTGATCAATGATGCGATCGGCATCGATAAGGCCTTCATGACGACCATTCATGCCTATACGGGCGATCAGCCAACGCTCGATACAATGCACAAGGATCTTTACCGGTCGCGGGCGGCCGCACTGTCGATGATCCCGACATCGACCGGCGCTGCCAAGGCGGTCGGACTGGTGCTGCCGGAACTGAACGGCAGGCTTGATGGTGTCGCAATCCGTGTCCCAACGCCGAATGTGTCGGTGGTCGATTTGAAAGTGGTCACTTCTCGTGGGACTTCGGTGGAAGAGGTCAATGAAGCTATGAAGCGAGCTGCAGCGCAGGAGCTGAAGGGGATCCTGACTACGACCGATCAACCGAACGTTTCAATCGATTTCAATCACGATGCACACTCGTCAACCTTTGCCCTCGATCAGACCAAGGTCATGGAAGGCAATCTGGTGCGCATCCTTTCTTGGTATGACAATGAATGGGGCTTTTCCAACCGCATGTCTGACACCGCGGTAGCCATGGGAAAACTGATCTAAGGCCTGTCGGCAGTGAGGGTCATAGAGTCGGTTTTGAAGGGTTTGGTTCAGGTCAAGCGAAGAATAAGGACATGCTGGAATATTCGACGACGAACACGCCTGAAGACGCGCCTATCCTGTCACATCCTGCAAGTACCCGCACCCACACTGCAACACTGGTTGTCAACAGGCTATGGTCATGACCTCGAACATAAAGATCGCTCCATCGATTTTGTCGGCTAATTTTGCCCGGCTCGGCGACGAGATTCGCGCCATTGACTATCAGGGCTGCGACTGGGTGCACATTGATGTGATGGACGGCCATTTTGTGCCGAATATCACCTTCGGTCCGCTGATCGTTGAGGCGGTGCGGCCGGTGACCGAGAAAGTGCTTGACGTCCATCTGATGATAGCGCCGGTCGATCCCTATATTGAAGCCTTTGCCAAGGCTGGTTCAGATATCATTACCGTGCATGCCGAGGCCGGACCGCATCTACACCGGTCTGTGCAACTGATTCGTTCGCTGGGCAAGAAAGCCGGGGTATCGCTCAATCCATCGACACCGGAAAGCATGGTTGAACACGTGCTCAATGATGTCGATTTGATCCTGGTCATGACAGTGAATCCCGGTTTTGGCGGTCAGGCCTTCATCGGAGGGATGGCGGCCAAGATCGCGCGTCTCAAGGACATGATCGGAGAGCGGCCTATACATCTGGAAGTGGATGGCGGCATCACTCGGGACACCGCAGGTCCCGTCGCCAAGGCCGGTGCCGATGTACTGGTGGCCGGTTCGGCGGTGTTTACGAGCGATGATCCGGAGGACTACGGCCACAATATTGCTGCAATACGGGCCGCAGCCGAGCAAGCCATCGCGTAGTTTGTTCACCTTTTGGTCTTTTCATCGTATCGAATCACGCTAAACTGATTGGATGGACTTTTCTGAGATCGCGATTCGCGTCGGATACCACGGGTTTTCCTGGGCCGAGGTTGTGCTGGCCACAGGCGTGCTGGTGATTTTGCTGCTGATCCTCATCGCCGTTCTGGCCTGGCGGGCCGGACGGGCACGGCGCGATGAAACGTTGGAAGCGGTGCGGCGGGCAAGTGAACTGGAGGTTCGGCTGGCAGAGATGGGAGGGCAGTTGCGCCAGTTCGTCGAGGCGACATCGGCGCGCGATGCCCATATGACACGCACCCTCGATGAACGTCTCGATATGGTCGGCCGCCGGCTGGGCCATGGACTTACTGAAACCACCGAGCGGACCGACAAATCGCTGCGTCAACTGCATGAACGACTCGCGGTGATCGACACCGCGCAGGCCAAAATTACCGCCCTATCAGCGGAAATGATCAGCCTCAAGGACATCCTGTCGAACAAGCAGGCGCGCGGCGCCTTTGGCCAGGCACGCATGGAAGCGATTATCCGCGACGGGCTGCATGCTGCGGCCTATGAATTCCAGGCAGCACTGTCGAACGGAATGCGGCCAGATTGCCTGATCAAGCTGCCCGAAAGTGATCTGCGAGTGGTGATCGACGCCAAGTTTCCGCTAGAGGCCTTTAATGCCCACAAGGCGGCCGAAACTGAAGAGACACTTAGGCAGGCTGAACAACGGCTCCGGAAAGATGTGCAGCACCACATCAAGGAGATTTCGCAAAAGTATCTGATCACCGGTGAGACCCACGAAACGGCAATCATGTTCGTGCCGTCGGAGTCGATTTATGCCGATCTCCATGAGTATTTTGAGGATGTCATCCAGAAGGCGCACAGAGCGCGGGTGGTGATCGCATCACCTAATATCCTGATGCTTCTGGTGCAGACCATGCAGGCGATCTTCAAGGATGCGCGGATGCGCGAACAGGCCGGCCTTATCCAAAACGAAGTGGTTAAGCTTCTTGATGATGTCGATCGGTTGCGGACACGGGTTATCGATTTGCGTAAGCATTTCGAGCTGGCTAATCGCGACATTCATAATCTGGAAGTGTCGTCCGACAAGATCGTTAGCCGCGGAAACAAGATCGAGCAGTTGGAACTTGCCGAACCGGCTGAGAAACTACAGGACGATCAGCAAACCAAGCCAAAGCTGGTTGCCGGCGAATGACCGCCAGATCGCCCGGCACAAAGAAAAAGCGCTGACCGCCCGGAGACAATGCGTCAGCGCGCCCAGTCTGCGGTAAATCTTACTTGCTGATGTAGATGGCCTGCTGCAGCAAGGCCCTGATCTCTTCGAAAGATGCGGAGAGTTCGGCGCCGTCATCGGCAATGAAGAAATATTTTTCCTGATCGCTGGAACAGTTTCGCAAGCGGTCTTCGGTTGCCTGATGTTGCAGGTCAAAGGCGACTGTGACGACTGTGACGCCTTTGGCTTTGGCGTTTTGGCACAGCTTTTCAAGATTGCTTTCGCCGTTGGCAACATTGCGTGAGCTTCCCGGACCAAAGGCCGGTTCTGTCTGTCGGCCATCGGTGAGCAACACGATCACTTTCATCGTTTCATCGTCATTGTACTCGGCAACATCACCGAACGGGACATTGGGCGAAATCAACTGCCAGCCGAACGAAAACCCCAGTGCAATGTGGGTCCAAGCGTATGGTTTCATGTCTTCAAGCTGCGAAATTACGCCAGCATGATCGTCGCTGATTGGACGAATTGACAAGGAGTTTGCCGCATAAGGTGCACAGCCCTTGTTCAAGTGCTCTGGAGCTTGCGCATGTCCCCATTTTGTGTCGTCGTCACCTGAATTCGGCGTATCGTCGCTCAGGTTGTGGGGATACTTGCGATCCTGAGTGCATCCGGTCCAGTCACTCGTTGGGTCAGCGCCAACAACGTATTTGCCCGGCAAAGTAACGTGAACATGATGTGAGAATGGTGCTAGCCCGAACTTGACCCGGTCGCTTGCGCCATTGGCAGTCATCTCCTCGACCATCTGGATGGTCGCATCTCGCATCACGATGTATTTTTTCTTCCCCTTCGTCCATTCAGCCATTGAACCGGAATAGTCCAGAACGAGGGCAATTTCGGCTTTCTTGGTCTCCGGCAGATTTACGGTGACCGACGAGGCGATGTCCATTGTGTTGTAACCGGCAACACGCATGAAGGCCGTTGGATAATCGAACTCGGCGGACATGGACACCGCATCACCATCGACAGACACGGCAGGATTGACGATCACGCCGGTAATTGGCTTGAAATTAGCGGCAAATGTCGCCCTGGCGACTGCTTCACGCTCACTGACTGATAAATTGGCGGCCGCTGCAGCTGACAGCGCACCGGCATCAAGCGCGGCCTGTAAATTGTTGCGGGCATTGTTTGAACGCATCATGTCAACGGCAAGCCCAGCTGCCATCATCACGGGTATGGCCGACAGGGCAAACAGGATGGCTACGGTTCCACTGGATTCCGCACTGAACCGCTGAACATGCTTTTTGAAGTGAGATGAATTCCGCATCTACAGTCTCCTTTTGGCCTTACCTTGCGAGTTGTATCGCTGCGATACATCGCGAAAGGTTTTCTTAGGGAATTGCAACCTTTGGTCCAAAAACGCAGGGCAGCCGAGTTTTGGCGGGCTTTCCGTCCGTTAAGGTTGCCGAATCATTAACAGCACTGGATCATTGGGAGATGAGCGTGCCAGGCGATACATACGAGCAGCCCAACTGGCTGGAGGCGGCGAAGGTCTATATCCAACCTCGAGTGCTGATTGTCATCCTGCTGGGATTTTCAGCCGGATTGCCGCTGGCCTTATCAGGTTCCACCTTACTTATTTGGATGACTGATCGCGGTATCGATCTGGGTACCGTTGGACTCTATTCGCTGGTTGGCCTGCCTTATACGATCAAGTTTCTATGGGCGCCGGCTGTTGATGCATGGCAGGTGCCGGTTCTTGCAAAGAGGTTTGGGCGGCGGCGCGGCTGGCTGCTTGCGACTCAATTGGCATTGATGTTGGCGATCGTCTTTCTGGCGACGCTCGAACCGGAAAGAACTCCTTGGCTGATTGCCCTTGCTGCGCTTATCGTGGCGGCGGCTTCAGCCACCCAGGACATCGTGATCGACGCTTTCCGGGTGGAAAGCTTGGATGACAATGAACAGGCGGCTGGACTGGCCGGTTATGTGGCCGCATATCGTATTGCCTATCTGGTTTCTACGGCAGGTGTCATAGCCGCTGCCGGCTATCTTGAGAATCACGGGCTCACTGGAAACAGCGTTTGGTTCTGGAGTTATGTCGGCGCAGCGGCGCTGGTTATTATAGGCATGATCGCAGTTCTGATGGCCAAGGAACCAGAGACGCCTGCAGGGGTTGAAACGACCAGCGATGGGAATTCAATCACCCGGTTGATGCTGACCGCGGTCACCGCATTCACCGACTTCATTGCCAAGCCGCAGGCTATTGCGATCCTGCTCTTCGTATTGCTGTTCAAGTTTTGCGACGCCTTTGCAGGCGTCATGACCGGGCCGTTCGTGATAACGCTTGGTTTCGAAAAGGCTGCCTATGCCGGCATCGTAAAAGGCGTCGGCACGATTGCGGTGCTGGCCGGTGGATTTGCCGGTGGCTTTATCGCCCGGGCACTGCCGATGACCACTGCGCTGTGGATCGCTGCCATATTGCAAATGGGGTCAAATCTGGTTTTTTCTTGGTTGGCCAGTGTCGGTGTAGATCATACTGTGCTGGCT
>JAEKFU010000687.1 GCA_016522385.1 Pseudomonadota bacterium | reverse complement strand
GGAATGACCCGCACAACCTTCCGCAACGCCTCGGGTCTACCCAACAGCACGCAAATTACCACGGCCCGCGACATGGCCACCTTAGCTCTACGGATCCAACGCGATTTTCCAAGGTATTACAAATACTTCGCCTTGCGCAGCTACACTTATGGAAAACGCCGGTACCACAATCACAATCGCCTGCTCGGTCGTGTCACCGGCGTCGACGGGATCAAGACCGGGTATACGCGTGCATCCGGCTTCAATCTGGTAACATCGGCCCGCCGCGGCAGGAGACGCGTTATCGCAGTGGTAATCGGTGCGAAGTCCGGTCGCAGCAGGAATTACTACATGACCTCTCTGGTCAACCGTATGTTCAAGACCAAGCGTCTCGTTTCCGGCACCCATTTGGCACGGGTGGCCGGGAACCCACCTGGCTACCGGCCCCAAGCCACCGCGAAGATCGCCGCCAGGATCCCTATAGCGCCACCAGTGCCGCGCCACAAACCCACGGTCGATGCCACGCTGGGCATTGACGATCGCATCGGTATGGTGGTCGCCGGCACCCAACAACCGTCCACATTCAAAAAAGTCAAGGCGCCCGGCGAACCGACGATCGGGGATGTCCTCCTCAACACGGCCAGTCTGCCGGGTAGTTATGTCAACAAGTTTGAAGAAGACCTTCCCATCAAGTCGGACCGGATCACGATGAGCACCGAACAGGCTCCGCCGATCGAGAACAAAATTGCCAAAAAAATCGCCGAGACCGCAGCCGATCCAGAACAGGATGATGTCCGTAGCCACTTGAAATCATGGAACATTCAAATCGGCGCATTTCCGACTGTCAAGGCAGCACGGTCCCGATTGAACAAAGCCATGCAAAAAGCTGCTGCCAATTTGCGTGGCAAAAAACCGTTCACGATGAAGTATGCCAAGGGCAAATCAGTCTACTATAGAGCACGCTTTTCCGGCTTTACCCGTCGCACCGCCCAAAATGCCTGCCGCAAATTGACAAAGAAGGGCCTCGGCTGCTTCGCATTGGCACCGAAAGGTTGATGGTGCAGCGCAACACCTGAGCACACTCTGTGTTATGCCGATCAGTTACGACACCGACGCGAGCAACATGTCGCGTGCCTGATTGATCTTACGAGCCAGATACTCCGATCCGCCATGATCAGGATGAAACCGCTTCATCATTCGCCGATGCGCCCTGCGGATGTCAGCTGCCCCACTGCCGGGCGCCAAACCAAGGATACTGTAGGCCTCCTCGATTGACATATCGCCGCCATCCGATGGTCTCGCTTCGCTTGTCGCATCGCCACCGCTCTCTTCGCGCCAGTCCGGATGCATCCGGTCAAGATAGGCATCGAGCAGTGCCGCACTCTGATCCTTAATCGCAAGACATTCGCCGCGCAGCACCAAAATGTCCTCCAGTGTCAAATCGGCTAACCGCCGCCCGGCAAACTGCCCAGCCAGCACCTCACCATCCAGGTCTCCACTGTCGTGATCGAGTTCCATCGCCAGCATTTCCGTGCGCACCGAGGATTTTTGTCCTGGTGACTTCTGGCTCCACGGAAAACTTATGCCGAACGCTCCGCCAGCCCCCAGAATTGCCAGTCCGAGCAAGAACACTGGGATGGCCACCGGAAACAAGCCGCGGGCAAACAGTAAGAATGCGATGAATATGCAGCCACCGCCAAGCGTTCGACGCATAAGCAGGGCCGCATTGGCCGGACTGGCGCCGGCGAACTGACGTGCCAGCAATACGCACGCGGCAATCAGTATCACGATGATGATGGCTTGCGGCGGCATCTTTCCTATTTCATCTGCTCAAGCAACAACCTTCCCTGCCCGCTCTTGCCGGCATAATCGGCAAGCGCCTGGCGTCCACCGGCAGCATAAACGGCAACGGCCGACAGCAGTTCGCGCAGCTGACGGGCAGATGACCGGTCAAACCGGCAGTAGGCGCCACGCGTCAGCCGGGCGATCTCACGAAACGCCTGTTCTGCAATACTGTCATGGCCTTCCTGGAACATGAACATTGGTACGCCCAGGAGGCCGATTTCGCCGGCGATCTGACACAATTTGTCGACGTTTTCTTCCATGGCATCGCCAACATAGACTACGGCATTGACGCCGCCCTTTCCCTTTTCGCGGCGAATGTGCTTGAGGACGCGGGCAATTTGCGTATTGCCGCCACGGCAATCAACCTGCGTCATCAGGCGTGCAAGCGACTCCGGATCATTCACCCACTTCGATGACTGGCTCTCTCGAAAACCGCGAAAATAAACAAGTTGTACGTCAAGGCCACCGATGCGGCCGGTTTCCTGAAACATTTCAGCCTGGATCTGCAAGGCCGTATCCCAGGTCGGCTGCCGGCTCATGGTGGCATCCATTGCAAAGATCAGCCGGCCGCGGCCTGAGCCCTTGTGCTCAACCGGCGGCATCGACCGAACCGTTGCCAGGAACTGATCGATATCCTCACCGCTATTCGCTGGCAGCTTGGCGCCTTCGGTATCAGCGGGCGTTTTCGATTTTTCGTCGGCCATCCGGTAGCCTCATGAGCATTCTCTTTCTAGGGTCGGCAGTCGATAATCTAAAGATAGGGATTATCAGCGCCGCGGAAAAGATCAGCCTGCAAATCACGGCCGCTCGCCAGGAGACAGCGCCATGAGTGCCGCATTTCCGCCTGATGCCGTGGTATCCACCGAAAGTACGCGCTCCGTAGCAAACCGTTGCAAGTAATGTGGCCCGCCCGCTTTGGGTCCGGTCCCGGACAGACCTTCACCACCGAACGGTTGCGATCCGACAACCGCACCAATCTGGTTGCGGTTGACATACATGTTACCAACCCGCATGCGCGCGCGCACCTGCGCTACCGTACTCTCGATCCGGGTATGAAGACCAAGCGTCAGACCGTAGCCGGTATTGTTGATTGCCTCGCACACCGCATTCAGCCGGTCGGCCTGATAGGTCACCACATGCAGGATCGGACCGAAGACTTCCCGGTCCAAAATCGAAATGTCGTCAAGCTGATAGGCTGATGGTGCCACATAGGTGCCGCCTCCAGTGCCCTTCCCCAAGGGGCAGTCGATCAGCGTAACCGCTTGTTCGGCCATCTTTGCCTTATGCGCCTCGAGCACGCTGCGGGCATCTTCATCGATCACCGGACCGATGTCCGTCGCATAGTCCAAAGGATCGCCGGTTCTCAGTTCTTCGATTGCACCTTTCAGCATCGGGATCAGCCGGCCGGCAATATCCGTCTGGACGAACATGATACGTGCTGCTGAACAGCGCTGACCGGCACTGTCAAAGGCTGACCAGACAACATCCTGCACCGCCTGCTCGGGCAGGGCGGAGGAATCGACAATCATTGCATTCATCCCACCCGTTTCAGCGATTAGCGGCACAATAGGGCCACCTCGCGCCGCCAGCGCATCGTGAATGAGTGTGGCGGTGTCGTTAGAGCCGGTGAAGGCGACGCCGGCGAGCGACGGTTCGGCCAACAGCAGTTTGCCGAGCCGGGCACCATCGCCTGGCAGCAATTGCAGAGCCGGACCTGGAACACCTGCCCGATGCAACAGCTTGACCGCTTCAAAGGCCACTAGTGGTGTTTGTTCCGCCGGCTTGGTAATTACCGTGTTCCCCGCGGCCAATGCCGCTGACATCTGTCCGGTAAAAATAGCTAGGGGGAAATTCCACGGCGAAATGCAAGCGAACACACCACGGCCGTGAAGCGATATCTCGTTGCGCTCACCCGTCGGGCCAGGCAGTACCTGCGGTTCGCCGAATTGAACACGTGCCAAAGCAGCGTAATATCTCAGGAAGTCCACCGCTTCGCGCAGATCAGCAAGCGCATTGTCGAGCGTCTTGCCGGCCTCGCGAACCAGCAAGGCCATCAGCCGCACGGTGTTCTGTTCATAGAGATCGGCGGCTCTTTCAAGGATGCGCGCGCGCTGCGCCCCGCCTGTCTTGTCCCACTCATCTTGAAAAGCCGACGACGACTCGAGCGCCCGCGTGACCTGACCGGCGCTTGCATCGCTGACGGCACCCACTTGGATCGCTTTGTCGTGTGGCGAGCACAGCTCCTGGACCGCCTCACCCTGCTCCGGCTTGCCATCGACGATAGCGCACGCGGTAAATCCGTCTGCTAGATTCTTGTCAATTCCTGCACGCAGTTCATCGCGCACCGGGCCGTGCCACAATGGTACCCCGCGGCTATTGGCACGCGGTGCGAAGATATCGCGCGGCATGGCGATATGGGCATGCCGCACGACCTCCATAGCATCGATACGCTGCACCGGATCTGCAATTATATCGTCAATCGGCGCATCATCATCGGCCAGCCGGTTGACGAAGGAGGTATTGGCACCGTTCTCCAAAAGCCGCCTGACCAGATAGGCCAGGAGATCCTCGTGACTGCCGACCGGCGCATAGATCCGGCATGGCTGGTTGAGAGCATCCTTCGCGACGACCGCATCGTAAAGCGCTTGGCCCATGCCATGCAGGCGCTGAAACTCGAAGCCACCGTGATCGCCCGCCATCACCGAAATGGCCGCCACCGTATGGGCATTATGGGTTGCAAACTGCGGGTAAAATGCATCGTCCCGAGACAGCATCAACCGAGCGCAGGCAAGATAGGATACGTCCGTTGCGACCTTTCGGGTGAATAACGGATAGTCATCAAATCCGGAAACCTGCGCCAGTTTGATCTCGGTATCCCAATAGGCCCCCTTCACCAGGCGCACCGGCAGGCGCCGCCCCGATGCCTCGGCAAGCCCGGCGAGCCATTCCAGCACCGGATAACCGCGCTTGGAATAGGCCTGGACCGCCAGGCCCAAACCATCCCACCCGACCAACGATTGATCCAGGCAAAGTCGTTCAAACAGTTCAAGTGACAGATCAAGCCGGTCAACCTCTTCGGCATCAATGGTCAACCCGAGATTGGCCATCTTGGCCTGTTTGGCAAGGCTCTGAACACGCGGCAGCAGTTCATCGATGGCACGATCCCGCGCTCTTTCTTCATAACGCGGATGCAAGGCCGACAGTTTCACCGACAGTGATGGGCGGGAATAAACCTCACCACCGGCGCCGGCGTGCCTGGCAATGTTGTTGAGAGCGGTCTCATAGGCTGCGTAATAGCGATTTGCGTCGTGCATTGTCATCGCTGCCTCGCCGAGCATGTCAAACGAGAACCTGTATCCCTCGCCTTCCAGCGGCGCTGCAATTCCGAGAGCTTCATCAATCGTGCGGCCGAGCACAAACTGCCGGCCCATGATCCGCATAGCGTGACGCATCGCCTGACGGATGATCGGTTCCCCCGACCGCGCCACCAGCTTTTTCAGATACCCCGGAGCATCTTCGGTCGCCGAGCCGCCCAGTTCGATGACCTGGCCCGTCAGCATCAACCCCCATGTTGACGCATTGACGAACAAGGACTCCGATTGGCCCAGATGCCTGTCCCACTGCTTTCCGCCAATCTTGTCTGCAATCAGTTTGTCGGCCGTATCCGCATCCGGAATGCGCAACAGTGCCTCAGCCAGACACATCAGCACCACGCCTTCCTCGCTGGAGAGCGAATACTCAAGCATGAACTCATCGACACCGCCCTTCTGCCGCCGCCCCTTGCGCACCGCCTCAACCAACCGCCGCGCAAGATCGCTAATGCGGGTCGTTTCCTTGACCGGCAGCCGCGCCTTATCAAGCAGGTCACGAACAACCGCCGTCTCGTCCGGCATTAGCATATCGGCAATGCTAGCCCGGCTTGGTACCGTGGGTCGGGTCTTTAGATGAGGTTCTGCCATCGCAACTGATCTCTGCACAGCGACATGTTTGCTTGCCCTACAATATGACTTATCGAGCGTGTGTGAAAACACAAACTAATTGGCGGCTTGTCGAAGAATTTGGTCGAAGCGCCAGGGCCGATGTGGAATGGTGGGGCTCAGGCGAGGCCGCCTCGTCACAAGTTGCTGAAATCAGGACTGCCGACAAATCGGTTCGCTCGGCAAGCATTGAAAGTAGCAGATGCGTTCAGGAACCAGAACCGTACGTGCATTGGATCAGCTTCGCCGCCAGATCTCCGACTGGCGCGCCCAAGGCCTGCGCACGGCACTGGTGCCAACCATGGGTTCGCTGCACGAAGGTCACCTGACACTGGTGCGGCAGGGATTGCGGCTGGCGGATCATGTCGTCGTCACCATATTCATCAATCCCAAACAATTCGCACCAGGCGAGGACCTCGACCGCTATCCACGTGACGAAAAGGGGGACTCCCGAAAACTGAAACAGGCCGGTGCCAGCCTTATCTTCATCCCCGACCTCTCGCTGATGTACCCGGAAGGTTTTGCCACGACAGTAAGTGTCGCCGGTCCGGCCAAGGTAAAGCTGGAGGACAAATATAGGCCGCATTTTTTCAACGGTGTCGCCACGATCGTTTCAAAACTATTCATCCAAACCGGCTGCGACTACGCGATGTTCGGTGAAAAGGACTACCAGCAGCTCAAGGTGATCACCCGTATGGCCCGCGATCTTGATATCACCACCGCCATTATCGGCGTTGAAACTGTCCGCGAACCCGACGGTCTGGCCATGTCGTCCCGCAACACTTATCTCTCAACAGCCGAGCGTAGCGTCGCGCCGCTGCTGCACCAATGCCTGGCGGATACGGCCGGCGCGATACTGGAGGGTAAAGCGCCCGCCAGGGCCACGGCGTCGGCGCGCCGCAGACTGATCCGAGCCGGTTTCAAGATCGATTATTTCACCGCAAGAAATGCTGAAACGCTGGAAACGATCCGCTCGCCAAACGAACCCGTCCGACTGCTCGCTGCAGTCTGGCTGGGCACAACCCGACTGATCGACAACATTGGAGTGTGAGTTCAATTTGATCATTGATCCGACGTTAGTCGGCAAGCAGGGCAATACGGCACCAATTCGGCAAGCGTTCCCCGGATCCCGACTTTCGCCAGGGAGACGGTCTACCTCGGCGCTCACAGCAACCCCAGTTCCGCAAGCTCGTGGCGCATCTTGGCAGGCAGTCCATCCACATCACCCTGCCTGCCAAGGTCCGGCGGTGCGTCTTCGTCGCGCAGGTAGCGCCAACCTTGGAAGGCCCGCCGAGGCACAGGACGTACCAGGACCAGTTCGGGATCAAACACCAGCCGGCAGCGGTTGATGCCATCTTCGTCCGTAAACGGCTCTATATCTGCAATTCTCTGGCGCACGATGATCATTGCCCGAATGACCCAGTACAGCGAGCCGCCGGCAAGGATTTCATCGCGACGGCGCGGCATCATGCGGGTGACGTGATAGACCCTGCCTTCCTCGCGCAAGCGCCGCTGTTGCCAGTCCACCTGTTCCTGGACATCGTTTACGCCAACACACAATTTGATCAAGTGCAACGCCACGACCGCCTAACCGTCAATCTCTTGTCTTCCCTATTCGGCGACCACTATGCCCCCTTTAAGGTCAGATGAGGAGGGCCGCTTGCCCGTTTTCCCCGGCCTCTTAACCGATATCCCGCAGCAACATCAGGCCAGTCACAAACTCGTCGAACACACATCCAGTGCGCAAGAGTCTATCGAGGGTGCCGTTCAATAAGGCGCAGATCGGGTCGACGCAACCATCGACAAGATCGAAAGCGTGTGCGTTCAGGACTTTGAAGGTGGCGCCTAAAACGGCAAATTCGTCGAATTGTGCACCAACCTGAAGATTGCTTTCCCGATCAAGGGCCGACAGCGGAGGATCTTGCATTCAGGCTCAAACTGCGGCGTCCTGAACCTGTTCATCGCTAGCCAGGACGAGGATGATTTGGCCTTCTTGCACCTGCTCGCCCTCGGCTGCACCGACCATTTGCACAGTTCCATCGAAGCCGGCGGTCAAAATGTGCTCCATCTTCATGGCCTCCAGAACCGCAAGCTGCTCGCCCTTGGCGACGTGCTGACCGGCCACGGCCACTAGACGAATTATTCGGCCAGACATCGGTGCCGTCAGGCTGGCGCTGGCCGCGCCGGCATCCTCAGCACGGTTCAGCATGTCCTGCTCGACAATATCGCAATGAACTCCACAAGCAGACAAGATCACATGTCTGGTCTTTGCGTCAGACCACATGCAGGCCTCGATCGGCTGCTCATCCACAATGCAGATCAGCCGGCTGTTCTGCACTGTGGATTCACTGACGGAGCCGGTCACTTCTCGCTGACCATCATTGATCGCATAATGGCGTATCCCGTCTTCCCAGTTGATGTGCACTTCCACATCCTTGGAATTGATCCTGAGATGAAGGCAGTCCCGGCGCGGCAAGCCCAACAACGCCCAACCACGCAGTTGATGCCAGACGGACGATGGCGAACCTGTCCCACCCAGCAAGAACTGCAGCCAGCTTTCGGCCGCGACAATGACGGCCTGCACCGGCATTTCCGCCTCGCACAAATGCGCCGTATGCTGATCGATGAAACTGGTATCGAAATCCGCCGCGATGAATTCGGGCAGGCTTATCAGGCGGTGACTGAACTCCAGGTTCGATCGCACGCCCAAAATCGTGCATTCGGCAATTGCTTGTCTCAATCCGGCAATGGCCTTTTCACGCGAGCTGCCATGAACAATCATCTTGGCAATCATCGGATCGTAGTATGCCGAGATCACCGAACCCTGTTCAACTCCGGTATCGATCCTTAGGCCATCTCGTTGATTTGGCCAGCTCAGTACGTGCAATTGGCCGGACTGCGGTAGGAAACCGGAATTGGGATCTTCGGCATATATCCGCGCCTCTATGGCATGTCCGATGATCGCGATTTCATTTTGTTGAACCGGCAAGGCTTCGCCGGCGGCAATACGGAACTGCCAATCGACGAGATCAATACCGGTGATCGCCTCGCTCACCGGGTGCTCCACCTGCAGGCGTGTGTTCATTTCCATGAAATAGAACCGGTCCGCCCTGAGACCATCAGCACTGTCGGCGATGAACTCAACTGTGCCGGCGCCCCGGTAACCGACTGCCTTGGCCGCGTTGACCGCCGCAGCACACATCGTCTTACGCATCTTTTCCGGCATGCCGGGCGCCGGCGCTTCTTCGATCACCTTCTGATGCCGCCGCTGCATGGAACAGTCGCGCTCGAACAGATGCAGGCAGTTCCCCTCACCGTCTGCGAACACCTGAACTTCGATGTGGCGCGGTGCTGAAACAAACCGCTCGATCAACACACGGCCATCGCCAAATGCAGCTTCAGCCTCTCGCCGGCATGCCGCCAATGCGTCACTAAACTGTTTGGCTTTTTCAACCCGGCGCATGCCGCGGCCGCCACCGCCGGCGACCGCCTTGATGAGTACCGGATACCCGGTCTCATCGGCCATTGCAGCAAGGTGACCATCTTCTTGA
>JAEKFU010000618.1 GCA_016522385.1 Pseudomonadota bacterium | reverse complement strand
CAACACATAAAATGCTGATCAGTAGACGCAGAAAATCAACGCCTAAATTGAATTACTTTTGAGTGCAGAGCTCTTAGCCTGCCGCCGCGCCGACTTTTGTGCTTCGCTTTCTCGGCTTTTTCGCCGTTTTTTTGACGCTTGGCTCGTCTTCGTCAGCATCAACCAAGTGATAACAGGGCGCCTTCTCCATGGTGTATTCACCAGTGTTCGGATCGCGGCGCGACACTGTAAGAACGTGCCAGTTATCATCGTCCAGCTTCATGGCATCACCTCTGTAGTAGTAGCCCGGCCAGCGTGTCTCCTTGCGAAACAGCGTGTGTTGCGTCACGCATTCTGCTGTTCGGTGGCGGTGCTTCAACTCCCAAGCTCGCAACAGCTCATGCAGATCCTTGGCCGCCAGACACTCAAGGTCCTCTTCCATGACCTTGAGCTTCTTCAGACCGATGTGCAGGAGCTTCTCATTCGTCATGTAGCTGACAGTCACGCCGCCGCAATATTCGTCCATCAGCTTCTGTAGGCGATCCAGACCCTGCTTGGGATGGATGTAACTCGGGCTCACGGTACCCGCCACGATCTCGTTGCGGTAGATCTTGTAGCGCTCCAACGGCTTGAAGATCTCTTCTTCACGGTCTGTGATCTGTTTGTCTGAGACCACGATGCCCTCAGCCTTGCCATCGTCGATATACTTGCAGGCAGCTTTCGCAGCGAGACGGCCTTCGGTAAATGAACCCGACGAGAAGGCGTGCGGCGTGCCGCCGACGGCATCACCAGCGCCGAACAGACCTTCAATCGTCATCATGCGGTTGTAGCCCCAGAAATATTCCGGTGGAGAAACATCCTCTGGTCCGCTTGCCCAGCCGCCAGCGCCGGTCGCATGGGACCCCATGACGTAGGGCTCGGACGTGGTCAACTCTGGGTTCTCGTTTTTCGGATCCACATCCGTGGCTGCCCAAAGGACCGCCTGACCCACAGTCATGCCGAGGAAGTTTTCCCATCCAACCTCTTCCAGATGAGGATCCTGGAAGGCATGCATGGTCACCATATGGATGGGGCCGCGGCCAGCATTGGCTTCGCTGATCATCGCATGGTTGCGCAAACAGGTTGGGATCGGCCTGTGGGTTCGGTGTGAAAGTTCCGGATCCAGATATTCCTTGCCGACCATTTTTTGGAGTTCCGGGAACCACTTGGATTCGTACTCCTCTCCCAGACCATTTTGGGTGTACGTCTTCAGATGTAGGAAGTAGGCGCCCACGGGTCCATAGCCGTCCTTGAACCGGGCCAGGACGATACGGTTCTCCATTTGCGTCATCTTGGCGCCTGCATTGATCATGAGCCCATAAGCGGAGCCGGACGACCAGGGCGCATACCACACGCGGCCGGCACCCTCTCCCACTGAACGTGGCTTGAAGATGTTGGATGCGCCGCCAGCGCCGACAATGACGGTCTTGGACTTGAAGACGTGATAGTTGCCGGTGCGCACGTTGAAGCCCACGGCACCCGCAATGCGGTTCTCCTTTGAGTCGTCTATCAGCAGGTGGGTGACGCAAATGCGGTTATAGACCTTGTCGGCCGATTTCTTGGCAGCCTCGGCCACGATCGGCTTATAGGACTCGCCGTGAATCATGATCTGCCACCGCCCTTCACGCAAATAGGTCCCGGTTTTCGGGTCCCGCATGATGGGCAGGCCCCACTCTTCGAATTGGTGCACCGAAGAGTCGACATGACGGGCCATATCGAACAGCAGGTCTTCGCGCACCAGTCCCATCAGGTCGATACGGGCGTAGCGGACATGGTCTTCCGGATTATTCTCGCCCCAGCGGGTGCCCATGTAGCAGTTGATGGCATAGAGACCCTGTGCAACCGCGCCGGAGCGATCGATATTCGCCTTCTCGGCAATGACAATTTTCTTGTCCTGTCCCCAAAACCGGGCTTCCCAAGCAGCGCCGCTGCCGCCAAGGCCCGCGCCGACGACAAGAATGTCAATGTTATCTTCTACGATCGTTTTATGAGCCATCAGTAGTACACCCCCTGTTTCATCTTCAGCCCAGCTGCTTCCAGGGTGTGCAGGCCGCCTTCATCCAAGCGAATGTATTTCGGCTCATTGTACAAGAGTTCGCTGTCACGCATCTCTTGGCTCGGCCCAGGAACATCCTTCAGCTTCGGAATATACTCGCCCCAGGGTTTTGTCGTGATCGGCGAAAGGAAATTTTTTTCCGTCCCATCCCTGAATTTTATCCTCCAGGCGATTGTGCCTTTTTCCTCTTCGCGGCGCACGCGGACGCTGTGACCGAGCGGTGCGAAGTCGGCATACCCGCGCGCATCGATTGCGTTCTGCGGGCAAGCCTTGACGCATGAGAAGCACTCCCAGCACATGTCCGGCTCGATGTTGTACGCTCGGCGATAGGTCGGGTCGATGTGCATAATGTCCGACGGACAGATATCAACACAATGCCCGCAGCCATCGCAGCGTGTCATGTAAACAAAGGTTGGCATTATCGGATCCTTCCCTGTTCGATAGAATTCACTTCTGGTCGCTTAATAGTGGTGCGGCTGTTCACGCTTGATGCCGAGCCCCATGTTCTGCGGTGCGTCTTTCAACAGACCCATGGAGTGCCGGTCCCGGTCTGCCGGATCGTTTCTGTCGGCAGGCTTGGGCAAATTGTCGAGCGAGCCGTCTGCTATGGCAACACGCTTTTGAAAGGCCGCTGCCGGCTTGAAAAACATATGCGCAAACTTCGACCAGAGCACACCGCCGAACAGAACCGCACTTGCAACAATGAACAGCACGAGGAACAACGAACTGAGCACGTTCACTCCCACCGCCTGAAATATGGACCAGAGCAATCCGAACGTTGTGGTTGCCAGCAGAGAGAGAATGAACAGGTCCGCGCGCACGATGCGGTACCAGGGATAGCCCTCAGATGCCACATCCACGCGAATAAACAACCAGAACCAATATCCGCCGACGCAAACCATCAACGCGCCCAGATGCCACAAAAAGGGCCAGAAGCCTGGTGTCGTTCCTGTTGAGCTCGGGTAGGAGAACACCATGACAAGCGTGGCGATGACAAAAAACACAAAGCCATACATGCCGAGCAAATGGGCAATTCTTCGGTGCGGATTGCAGAAC
>JAEKFU010000613.1 GCA_016522385.1 Pseudomonadota bacterium | reverse complement strand
CTGGCTTGACAGGATTGATTCAGGTCAAGTGTCTGTTTCAGAGTTGGAGTGTGAGGAAAAGGGACATGCTGGTATTTTCGTTGACGAACACGCTTGAAGGGAGTGGACCTGCTATGCCGCTCAAAGCTAGCCAGCGACAAAGTGGGCTGCACCAAGACCGCGGCCCAAAATGTCCAAAGACCCTAGAACAAGGTTGAAGACAATGCAGATTGAACCGCGGATTAGCTTCCAGAACCTTGAGCGTTCTGATGCCGTCGAACGTGCCATCCGTTCCCGGATAGACGAGCTTGAACAATTTCATCCTCGCCTGATTGGCTGCCAGGTCGTGGTGGATGTGCCGCATCGCGACAAACGGAAGGGCAGAATCTATGAGATCCGCATCGACCTGTCGGTGCCCGGCAAGGATATTTGCGTGACTCGCGAGGCGGGTGCCAATCACGCCCACGAAGACATCTATGTCGCTATTCGCGACTCTTTCGATGCCGCACGGCGCCTTCTCGAAGACCAAGTTCGTAAAACCAGCGGCCACAGAACAAAACGCCATCCAGTGGCCCGGCGTGGTCAGATCGTGCGCATCTTTGCTGACGACGGCTTTGGTTTCATCGAAACACCCGATGGTCACGAGGTCTATTTCGACCGTGACAGCCTGACCAAGCCGACCTGGCCGCGGCTTCGGATCGGAAGCCAGGTACGCTTCAAGGAGCTTGAAGGCGACAAGGGGCCATATGGCATCCAGGTCAGTCTAATTGATTGACGCAGGTCAATGCCAAACAGGAGATTTTGGCATTTTAAGAGGGTTGTGGGGTTTCTAGCTGTCTAATGATGGAGGTTCAAATGAAGGTCAAAGAGGTCATGCACAGCGGCGTTTCCTGGGTACAACCGGATACAAAACTGAGCGACATTGCTAAAGTCATGAAAGCTGAAGATATCGGTGCGGTGCCAGTCGGCGAGAATGACCGGCTTATCGGCATGGTGACGGACCGCGACATCACCTGTCGCGGAGTTGCCAACGGCAATAGTCCGGACAAGCTCACAGCTCGCGATGTGATGACTAAAGGCATCACATATTGCCGCGAGAACGAAGAGGTCGACGATGCGATCCGCATCATGGAGAGCAAGAAAATTCGTCGACTCCCAGTCATCAACAAAGACAAGCGTATGGTAGGGATGCTGAGCATCGGCGACATTTCGCACAGCCTGCCACAGGATTTGACCGGCGAAGTCGTCAAGGCTGTTTCAGCCCATCACGCCTGATGCGTCTCAACTGTTGCCGGGTGATGCACACTGCGTCATCCGGCAGGATATGTGTGCGTCCAACTTATGGACTTTGAGAAGCTACGCCACCGGATGGTGGATGAACAAATTTCACGTCGCGATATCCGCGATCCCCTTGTGCTGGCTGCCATGCGTAAGGTCGAGCGGGACAAATTCGTGCCCGCAGAGTTTCGCAATCTTTCATATGGCGACGGTCCCTTGCCAATCGGCTGCAACCAGACGATCTCGCAACCCTATATGGTCGCCATGATGACGGAGGCCCTGCAACTCAAGGGGGGAGAAGTTGTGCTCGAGATTGGTACTGGTTCAGGTTATGCCGCAGCCGTGCTGGCCGAAATCGTCCGCAAGGTTGTCACTATTGAGCGCTTGGAAGAACTGGCGGACCGCGCCCGTGCGCTGTTGGCTGAGCTGAACTACGACAACGTCACTGTTATCATGGGCGATGGCACCAAGGGTTGCCCATCACGTGCTCCCTTTGACGGCATCGTTGTGACCGCCGGCGGTCCTGAAGTGCCGCAGTCGCTGCGCGATCAACTCAAGATAAGTGGCCGTTTGGTAATCCCCGTCGGCGCCTGCGAGACCATCCAGACATTGCTGCGGGTAACAAGAGTGAATGAGGAAGAATTCACTGAAGAAAAACTGTGCGGCGTTCGATTCGTTCCGCTGGTGGGCGAGGAAGGTTGGCCGCGCGGCCGCCACGAAAGCTGGTCCGATCCCCGCTTTCCTACAATGTGGTAAATCGGACTTCGGACATGATGACCAACAACGATTCTCCAGACTTGGATACTAATCATATCATCGAAGCCAATCTGCGCGAGATGGCCGATCTGCTGGAGCAGCAGCAGGCCGATGGCTTCAGAGTCCTGGCCTATCGCCATGCCGCAGACACGATCGCCGTCATGTCTCGTCCTCTGAGCCAAATCCTGGTCATTGAAGGGATGCAAGGACTAACCGCGTTGCCGACAATTGGGCCATCGATTGCCGCTGCTGTCGCCGAGATGCTTCGCACCGGTCGCTGGGCCCAGCTTGAGCGGCTACGCGGTGCAGCATCTCCGGAACATCTCTTCCGAACGGTGCCCGGGATTGGGCCGCAACTGGCTGCGAAATTGCACGACGAACTCCACCTGGACACTCTGGAAGCGCTTGAGATGGCGGCCCATGATGGTCGTCTGCGCCAGGTGCCGGGCTTTGGTGACCGGCGTATTTCAATGATCAAGGCGAGCCTGCAGGAGCGCCTTGGCCGGCGGCGATTGCGACGCCAGCACCTGACACATGCGCCATCGGTAGAGATGTTGCTCGATGTCGACCAGGAGTATCTTCAGCGCGCCGCTAAGGGCGACCTCCGCAAGATTGCCCCCAAACGGTTCAACCCGCATGGCCGGGCATGGCTGCCGATTTTGCATACCCGCCGCAAGGACTGGATATTCACCGCCATGTTTTCCAACACCCAGCGGGCCCATGAATTCAAACGGACGGCAGACTGGGTCGTGATCTATTTCCACACCGACAGCACACCGGAAGGACAATTCACGATCGTCACCGAATCTACCGGACAATGGCGCGGATTTCGCGTCGTGCGCGGGCGCGAACGAGAGTGCGGCGATTTCTATCGTCGGCGTGACACGGCAGCCTGAAGCCTGCGCTACTTCACCGTAATGACATTGATATCGGACAGGTTGGCGACCTTGTGTGACACGCTGCCGAGGAACAGGGCTTTGACGTTGCTTTGACCGCGGCTGCCGATAACGATCAAGTTCGCCTTGCGGCGTTCGGCGATGTCGAGGATGGCCTTGGCCGGATCACCATTTTCGAGAATAGTTTCGACTTCGCTGACGCCTTTGTCCGCGGCATCACGCCTGGCCGCATCCAGCATCCCTTCGCCCAATGCGGTGCGAATAATCAACCCCGTTTCGGCATGGTGCTCAAAGATTGGGTTGACGCCTCTCGGCCCCAAGGACCTGACATTCATGACGTCGCTGGCCATCGCCCGGCTTTCGATGCGGTTGGCATATTCCGCCTCGGCCAACCGTTTTTCGTCATCCGACAATGGACGGTTATCGACGACATGCAAGAGTAGCAATTTGGCTTCATATTTGGCGGCGATATCGGCCGCCAATTCGACGGCCCGATTGGCATGGTCGGATCCATCAATCGCAACAAGAATCGTTTTCACAACTGAGCCCTCCGATTGGAATTCACCCATTACATCATCTCAGAAAATCGAGCCCCTTGACCGAGATCAACCTGGAAATGGCTTGCTACAGTGAGCTGAAACGCAGCTGGAAATCCGGATCGACACTAAAGACGCTGCCGTCAGGCACACCTTTCCATCCGGTCTCGTCAGTCAAAGGCTCTGAGGCGATCTCCACAGACCGGTAATGGGCGCCGGTCTGGTGATGAACGTGCGGTTTGCCGCAGATGCCGCAAACGAACACATCCTGCCGATGGAGAAACCACAGACTGCGGCCTCGCCGGGAGCCGACCAGTTCGTTGCCGTCTGTCAGCACGATATTGAGGCTCGGCTCTGCTTCGGGGTCCACCATACGACACCACTCGATAATCTGGCCCAATCCGAAGCGCACGGTGTCCAAGAGCTCCGCTTGCGGCGCGCTAGACCATAAAGACAACAAATAATGGAACACATGCTCGCTGTCGGTCGTTCCGTGAATGGCATTGCGCTGACCAAAATCCATCGCATCAAGAATGTATTCCCGCACCTTATCGAAATGCCGGATCGTTCCGTTGTGGGCGAATATCCAACGGCCGTGTGAGAACGGATGGGTGTTATTGATTGATGGTTCTCCAACCGTCGCCCGTCGCACATGCGCAACAACGGTGTGCGCATAAATGCCCGCCGCTTTCTTGATGAAATGCTCGCCGTGATAGGCCGCCCATGTCTGCCTTTCGACCATCGGTAGACCGTCAGGATAGTCGGCAACACCCCAACCGTGCCCGTGCATGAGGCCTTCACTGTCCCGCCTGCTCTGCTCCATCAATGCGTTCTGCGCATGTACCAGACCACATTCAACGCGGGTTGGCTCATTCGCGCGCAGCGCATATAGACGGCACATGTCGTTGCTCCTCTTTGGAAACGATTACAAGACGTCTTCGCAAACACGTGAATGATCTGGATCAAGGCCAGTGGTCTTCAGGTTGGCAGACTTGTCGAGAAAGGAGGTGTGTGGTCGTCCATGTCCAATTCGGCAATACTGACCCAAAGGGCCCGGTCACCAGAAACGCGACCGTCAATTCCGATTAAACAGCGTTACGCGTTTGAGCTCGACGCTG
Organism: Pseudomonadota bacterium; assembly: GCA_016522385.1. Lineage (GTDB taxonomy): Bacteria > Pseudomonadota > Alphaproteobacteria > Rhizobiales > Aestuariivirgaceae > JABDJG01. The sequence goes on along the minus strand of JAEKFU010000613.1, from coordinate 489 downwards.
CACAACGCCAGCAACTTTCGGATATCGCCCAGCGGATTGTCAAAAGCGAGCCGGCTCTTTGTGAAACCGAATATTTTGGTCCCGACGTCCACTGCGGTCTGCACGTGGATGGACCGGCTCTTCTCTTTGCCGATCAGAGCGAAATTTCGTTGTATAGCGCGCCTGAGAACATGCTCTTTGAATATCGAATGGCGATGCTTGGTGAAGTCAATGACGTGATCGTGCTGTCGCACGATCGCAGCAGAGCCTTCGAAGCTTATCTGCAGGAATACCTGGATATTGGCGCGTTCGATGTCCTGATGGCTGCTGGTCAGCCAAACCAGCGACATTGGCCTCTGCCCAAGCGTTGTCTTGAGTGGGACTCGCTATTTCGCCATATCGTCCGCAGGGCAAGCAGTACCGGCTTCTTGAGCATCGTGCCTTACCTGTCTACCGGCCACGTCTGGAACCTGGCGCGTCGGGTGGCCGAGGAGACTGGCGCCGAAATCG
>JAEKFU010000573.1 GCA_016522385.1 Pseudomonadota bacterium | reverse complement strand
GACTGGAACCATCTGCATCAACGCCTCTTGCTGCTCTCTCATGAGTTTGTTTTTGGCTAACGCATCGCCAAGAAACATTTTTCTTCAAGGCGACGCTATGTGTTTTGGTTTCCTCTAGTCTAAGTATCTTGTTTGGTTTGGTCTGAGTTTTGTTTCTGTCTCTGTATGTGGACACCGTCTCAACACAGTGTCTACACGCTGTATGGCTTTCCGGTACTTCTATTTAGGAAGGCGGTGTTTAGTTCATTACGAACTCCATCGCCAGGTCCTGTTTCGAGGCTGGAAACACTCGTAGTCTCCCGAACTTTTTTTCCCTTCTTCTTTCTTAGCTTTCTCCTGCATCTTCGCCTCCCAAAACGCATTTAGCTCGTCATAGCAATAGTCCTGCAGCACCTCAGATGCACAACGCTCCAGTTCCCGTTCAATACCGAGCAAATGAGACTCGTTCATCGGTGGATTATGCTGGAACCAGCGTTCGATGAGCACTACCTGGTTCTCGGGATCAAAACGGATCAACCCTTCTTCAACGAGCACCTTAAGTGCCGCCTGGTAACGTTTGCTGTCCCACTTGAGATCGCTGCACGCATAGCCGTCAGGCAACCACTAACAGCCAGCACTGTTTTGGTGCGGTGATGTAAGCAGGTAGAGTAGTAGGAACCTCCCGTCGTCTGACGGGAGATTCACAAAGCGGCTCGACTGCCACAGGGTTGGACTGATCTTGCTGAAGTCCATCATGCTGCTCACCCACCAAGATCGGTCATGCGGAGACCTTTGAGAGAAACGTTCATGATCGATCCTCCCTTGGCCCAATTTTGCCAAGCTCTGCGATACGGTTCGCAACTGGCAATGTCAGTCCGTGTTCACGCGCAAGTCTAAGAACGACCCGCGGATATCGCCGATGAGTCTGGGCTTCTGCCCATGCGCCTAGCGCTGTTGTCTTGAATGAATGAACTGAAGTGGGTATCTTCATCTCACCGATCTCCTTTCAAATTGCCTTGACTGGATTGAGGTTTCGCCCCGGCTTTAGCGTTGCAGCGCTTGGCCGGGGCATTTGCTTGCTCAGCATCTTGTCGCAGTTCTACTTTTTGAAAACTTGCCCTGCAGATGGCCGCTTTCGCTGCGCCGCGACTGGCCGAAGGGTTCGGATCGGTACCTAGCCGAAATGGTCACAAATCACATTTCTGCAGGTGGCAGTTTCTCACTTCGCTGACATGTCCGCATGAGCAATCGAGGCACTTGCGCCGGATTGCCTTCAGGATATTGGCTTTTGTTGTCATTGGCTGGCCGGCCTTTTCTTGGGCAGTAACGCTGCAGCTTGCTTTTTGGTCGCAATCCAATGTTGGATTTCGTTGAAGGACCACGCGACCCGGCCAGCACTAATTTGATAGGGTGCCGGGAACTCTCCTTTGTCGATCCAATGGTAGAGCGTTGACTTTGAAGGGTCGCCGGCATGATGAAGCGTTTCGCCAATTGGGCAGAAGCGGTCAGTGGTGGGCAGAAGATTGTCTACACTTTTTGGTTCCATGAATCGGTCTCCATCGGATTAGATCTGAATCGATATTTCTGCATATTACGGAGACTGGAACGAAATACTTAGGTCTTTGAACCTGGGTGAATGCGTGAGTGCGCAAAACCGCAGTGATTTGTGGAAACCCTTCCGAAGTCGAAAAAATGCGACTCGCTGTGACCACGGTGTGACCACAGACGGAATTGGCGAAAACGATAAATTACTAACCTATTGAAAAAATTGGCGACCCCGCCAGGATTCGAACCTGGGACCTTCAGCTTAGAAGGCTGCTGCTCTATCCAACTGAGCTACGGGGCCTGACACATCGGTGCGGGCAAATGTGGCGCAACGGGCTCAATGTGTCCAGTTATCCTGGCGACCCCAGCGGAAATTATCGGAATAGGACTTGCGCTTCGGCTTGGGGCTACGCGGGTTTTCGACACGATAGGCGATGCCGTTTCGCTCAGCATAGGCAACCGCCTGCTCTTTGGAGGCAAAGCGTATTCTGAGTTGCTGTTTCATGTCACCGGACGATGTCCAGCCCATCAACGGATCGGCCTGGCGCGGCGCTTCTGCATCATACTCCAGCAGCCATTGTTTGGTCTTTCCTTTGCCCGACTGCATGGCGTTTCGGGCCGGCCGGTAGATTCTCGCGGACATGGTGTGGTTGGAACCTCCGTCGCAAGGACAACTAAAGCCGGTGATGGTCGGGGCGGCAAGATTCGAACTTGCGACCCTCTGCTCCCAAAGCAGATGCGCTACCAGGCTGCGCTACGCCCCGGACTCCGGAAAGGCTAGGCTTTTTGCAGGTTTGCAGTGCTTCGTCAACTACAACCTGAATCTCAACAGACTCTAGGGTCAGGACCCATTAATTTCATTCATTCTGCGCGAGCAGATTTGCCTGCTGAGCAGGCAGGCGCAGGAAACCTGGCCGGTTTTCAAGCCTGTCTTACGCACTCAGGAGGCAAATGCTTGGGCAACGCATCGCGCAACGGGATGATATGTTCGATCTCGATGCCACAGCAGCCACCGACAATTTGAACGCCTCGATTCACGCAGGCAAGACCCCAATCGACGAATTCCTCGGGTGTCACCCGCATCTGGAAGTTCGGATCCTTGCGGCGCTCGACATAGTCGGGTCGGTCGGCCTCCGGATAGACGGCCACCGGGCCCTGCCAGCCCTTCTGCACGATCGGCAGCGCGGTGTCGGTGGCCTCGATGGTGGAGTGGAAGATGCTCACCACCGAGCCGCCGAGGGACACCACCTCTTGAAAGTTGTCCGCCAGGCCTTCCTCGCTGCAATACCCAATCTGGGGCTCGGATTTGCCTTCTTCCCGGCGGCACCGGAAGCCCATCCAAACTGGCAGACCCGTCGCGACACACGCCTCGATCACCCATTTGCGCTGGGTCGTGCTGCCGGTTGCTTCGGCCACGAAGAAATCGACACCGGCATCGGCCAGGATCTCCGCCTGTTCGCGCAGGTTTGCTTTGGCCTGCGCGTCCGTAGTCTCGCTCCAGGTGCGCACTGCAGACCAGTCGGTCCAGTGCGGTTCCGCTCCAGCCCGCATGCCATAATTCGAAACCGAGCCGGCGATCAGCACCGGACGCGCCTTTGCCCAGCGTTGCCGGGCGTCATCGGCCAGCATGACCGCGCGCAAATTCAGCTCCCTGGTCTTGTCAGCCAAGCCGACGCGCTCCAGGTTCTGCCGCGCTGCAGAGTAGGTGTTGACGGTGATCACGTCGACGCCGGCCTTGATGTAACGCTCATGCATGCTGCGGACCGTCGAAGGGTGAGTTTCCAAGGCCGCCGCCGCCCAGGTCTCGGTGCCAATTGGGATACCCATGGTCTGCAGCTGTGTCCCGACGGCGCCGTCGAGAAGGACAACTTCTCGGTCTCTTAATCGCTGCTCCAATACACTGTACTCGCTCATCGCCCCGCATCCTTTTTTTGACAGCGAACAGGCTACCGTCCGACTAAAATCGTACCACTATCGCAAGCAGCGAGAAAGCAGGTGCCTCCGCACGAAGTCAGCTAGTGTGCCGGCGAAGCGACACATGCGGTAGCAATCGCTCCTGGAAGCCATAACAAAGCTGTTCAGGCCATAGTTCGCAATGTGACAACCGTCACATCCGCACGCCCGTCCATTCAGCAAACTCAATCGCGGCGAGCCGCATACCCCAAACCCGCCATCATGAGGCTCGCCGACTTAGCCCCGCATCCGCTGCGCGGGGCTCTTTTTTTTGTCTCATACTGGAATCGCAGGCCAATCCGGCGTTCAAGCGCCGCCAGCGGATATTTCAAGGTGAGTTCGGCAAGGAGTATTCTTTTAGTGAGCGTGCCTGACCGGCCTTCGGCGGTGCTCCAACCGCTCTCGTTTTTTGATCGGCAAACTGGTATCATGTAGCGGTGCTCGACCTCTGTCGACTGGAGGCGACAATGCGCAAGCTCGTGACAATTGTGCTCTGTTTCACTTGGCCCCATGCAGCCGCGGCTGTCTGCTTGGATCCTTATGGATGCGATAATCGCAACCGTAGTGCCATCGACCTCAAAGCGCCGGCAATCCCAGATCCGCATGTCGCAAGCGACAGGTTCTTGCGCCAGCATCAACTCATTGAGGACCGCTACCCTACGCAGCATCTGCCGTTGTTTGACGGCGATTGGAACCAGGCCTATGGCACCGTCGCGAAACGCTGCTCCGGTCTGATTGTTAACCAGCCGAACTGCGACTAGGGTGTGGACTGATTTGCCAAATTGCTGGCTCGGTTTGAGATCGCCGACAGTGGATATCAGTGGCAATCCAGACTGATTATTTCGCTGGACCTACCGGTCAACCGGTTCACCGTTCGTATGACGATTCTCTGCATATTTGCGCTCATGGACGCAGAGGTCGATTGGTGCATAGTGTCTGACCTAAAGGGAGACTCGCCACCAGGGGAGATTATTGCGGTGGTGGTGGATCTCTCGACCTTCGACCGGTCGCTCTTGTCTTGTTC
>JAEKFU010000564.1 GCA_016522385.1 Pseudomonadota bacterium | reverse complement strand
TGCAATCGTCACCATCTCGAGCTCGCGAAGCGGGTCCGAGAGGGGATCCGTGACGCCGGCGGGGTGTGCCTCGAATTCCCGGTCCACCCGATCCAGGAAACCGGTAAGCGCCCTACCGCGGCGCTCGACCGCAATCTCGCCTATCTGAGTCTGGTCGAAGTGCTGCACGGATACCCGATCGACGGGGTCGTTCTGACCACCGGTTGCGACAAGACGACGCCGGCCATGCTGATGGGCGCAGCAACGGTCGATATACCGGCAATTGTGCTGTCGGGGGGTCCAATGCTGGATGGCTGGTGGAAAGGCGAGCTGGCCGGCTCCGGCATGGTAGTGTGGGAAAGCCGCCGCCTGCTGGCCGAAGGCGAGATCGATTATGATGAGTTCATGGCCCGCGTGTGTGCCTCGGCTCCCTCGCTTGGCCATTGCAACACCATGGGCACCGCCTCCACGATGAACGCGCTCGCAGAAGCGCTAGGTATGTCACGGCCCGGCTGTGCTGCCATTCCGGCCCCGTTTCGCGCCCGCATGGAAATGGCCTACGCGACGGGCAGACGCGCTGTCGAGCTGGTCCACGAGGACTTGCGGCCTTCGGCGATTCTGACCCGTGCCAATTTCGAGAACGTGATCCGCGTAAACACTGCTATCGGTGGTTCGACAAATGCCCCGCCGCATATCCAGGCCGTTGCCCGCCATGCCGGCGTCGAGCTTGATGTGCAGGACTGGCAGGATCACGGCTTCGAGCTGCCATTACTGGTCAATATGCAGCCGGCCGGCAAACATCTCGGCGAGGCCTTCCAGAGAGCCGGCGGCGTTCCTGCCGTCATGGGCGAATTGCTTTCAGCCGGCCTGCTGCATGGCGATGCGCCGACCGTTTCCGGCAAGACCGTCGCAGAAAATGTCTCGCAGGTCCGCAGTTCCGATCCCGACGTGATTCGCTCCGTCAACAATCCGATGAGGCCTGAGGCAGGCTTCCTGGTTCTATCGGGCAACCTGTTTGAGTCCGCCCTCATGAAGACCAGCGTGATCTCGGATGATTTCCGCAAGCGCTTCTTGTCCAAGCCCGGCAGCGAAGGCGTTCACGAGGCCCGCGCTATCGTCTTTGAGGGCCCGGAGGACTACCACCAGCGGATCAACGATCCCGATCTTGAGATTGACGAGACCTGTATTCTGTTCATCCGCGGTGTCGGCCCGGTCGGCTACCCGGGCTCGGCTGAAGTGGTCAACATGCAGCCACCCGATGAATTGTTGAAAGCCGGCATCAACCACCTGCCGACCGTCGGTGATGGACGCCAATCGGGGACGTCGGAGAGCCCTTCGATCCTCAACGCGTCACCAGAAGCCGCCGTGGGCGGCGGTCTGGCGCTGCTGCAGACCGGCGACCGGGTGCGGCTCGATATTACCAATCGGACGCTGGATGCCCTCGTCGGCGAAGCCGAGTGGCAGGCGCGCAAAGACACCTGGACACCGGACATTCCGGACCATCAAACCCCATGGCAGGAGCTTTATCGAACCCATGTCGGTCAGCTGTCAGAAGGTGGCTGCCTGGAATTCGCAACCAGTTATCAACGGGTCGGGCAAAACCTGCCACGCGACAACCACTAACGCGAAATCCGTTTAGATTGAATTAGTCCGAACCGTGATGCGTCCGCTAAACTATTGAATGGAATCAGGTTTATTTTTTCAGGGTCTGTTAAAAACCAGTCGGGAGGCCAAAGATGAAAGTGCTAATCACCGGCGGCGGTGGGTTCCTTGGCAGCAAGCTTGCGCATGCTTTGGTCGACAGCGGCCAGCTGCGCGGCGAGCCGATTGACGAGCTTGTTCTTGCCGATCTTGACGAGCCGGCATCAATCGATGCGCCATTTACCGTGCGTGGCGTTGCTGTCGATATCACCAAGCGGGCACAGGTCGACACGATGCTAGCCGACAAACCGGATATCATCTATCACCTCGCCGCCGTAGTCTCCGGACAGGCTGAAGCTGAATTCGATACGGGCATGCGTGTCAACCTGTTTGGCACCTTGCACATTCTCGAAGCGGCAAGAGCCTTGCGGACCTGTCCAATGATCATCTTCGCGTCCTCGATTGCTGTCTATGGCGGCAACATTCCCGAACCGATCGAAGACTGGACCGAACTCAACCCGCAAACGTCCTACGGCACCCAGAAGGCGGCAAGTGAACTTCTGCTCAATGACTATTCCCGCAAAGGCTTCCTCGATGGGCGCGGGCTTCGGTTGCCGACGATCTCGATCAGACCGGGCAAGCCCAACAAGGCCGCCTCGTCCTTCATGTCATCGATCTTCCGCGAGCCGCTCCAGGGCGAACAAGCGGTCTGCCCGGTGCCGCCAGACTTCACCCACTGGTTCCTGTCGCCGAGGCGCTGCATCGCCAATCTCATACACGCCGCCGACATTGACAGCGCCGCGCTCGGTCCCAATCGGTGCTTTGCCTTGCCCGGCCGGACCCACACGATCCGAGACATGGTCGAGGCCATGCGCCGGGTCGCCGGCGACGATCCGGTCAACCTGATCCGCTGGGAGCCCGATCTCGATCTGCAAAAGATCGTTATGGGCTGGAAGGGACGTTTTAATCCGGCTCGCGCATTGCAACTGGGCTTCCTCGCCGATGACAGCTTTGAGGACAATGTGCGCTACTTTCTCGAGGAAGACGTGCAGCCAAAGTAGCATACACCACAATCAGCAGGCGCTGGCCCCACCATCCACAGGCAAGATCTGGCCGGTGACCCATCTCGAATCATCGCTGGCGAAAAACAACGCTACTTTTGCCACATCCTCAGGCTCACCCAGCCCCAAGAGATGTCGTTCCGTCAGCCGGTCGTCCGGCCCGGAATCATTGCCCTGCGCGATCAACGCCTTAACCCGTTCGGTCAGAACGGCACCCGGCGCAATTGCATTGACCCGAATGCCCTTGGGCGCGCATTGCAAGGCCAACGCCCGGGTTAGCGCTACGACACCGCCCTTGGCCGCTGTATAACCATCCGCACCGGCGGTACCAATCATCGCCCGGATCGAGGTCGTGTTGATGATCGATCCGCCACCCCGGCGCTCCAAATGCGGTATCACGAACCGACAACCGATGAATGGGCCATAGAGGTTGATATCGATCGCCTTGCCAAACTCATCAAGCGGCACATCCAACAAATGATCATCCCTCGGTGTCGCACCGCCAGCATTGTTATACAGCGCATCAATGCCACCAAAACGTTCCGCCACCAGTTCAATCACCTTCTGGAGCGCGTCCGAGTCGCTGACATCAACTAGGAAGAACTCGGCCGTCCCGCCGCCCGATTTGATCGCCTGCGCGACTTCGCTGCCATGCGGGTCGACATCAACCAACGCCACAGACGCACCTTCCCGGGCAAACAGCTTGGCACTGGCGCGACCGATTCCATTTGCCGCACCTGTAATAACAACAACCTTACCTGCAAGTCTGGCCAAATACGCCTCCTGAAATCGCATTGACAACGAGGATACTATAATTGCCAAGATCGCGCGCGACACGTGTGTGCGATCGCACCAAAGAACGTCGCTAGTTGCGCGCCAGACCAACCAGCGGTGCGTCGGGGTCAGTCACCAGATTGATCGGCACATGTTTCATGGCATTTGATACCTTTCCCTTCGCCAGGAACCGTTCAATAAAGAGCTCCCGGTCCACCTCGCCTGCCCAAGTCTTGGCAACGCTGCCAAACAGATAAATACCGCCCCAAGCCGCTGTCGCCAGCACAAGGTCACCGCATACGGTTCCAAGCAGGAGCGTAAACACCGATGCGGCAGTAGCCGCTGCCGGATCAACCTGCTGCCGGCTGAGAATGTCCTCAGGTTGCCGGTCTGTCGAGCACAGATGGGCATAGAGCTTGGCAAGGCCCGGGCCGGAAAGGATATCTTCAACACATGCAAATTGGGTCGCGTTCAGGTTGTTCATTTCGAGCTGATCTGTCAGCAGCCCCGGCAGCGACATATGCCCCGCCTCGCTCGGCACACTGATCCAACCGTCATGTGAATACACGACGGTCGATGCGCCAAAGCCCGTGCCGACATTGACCGCGAGGCGCGATGCTGTCGGTGCCGGTCGGTTGGCGGCATAGATCGTCTCGAATTGCTGGCGGGACAGGTACGGCAGCGACAGGGCCGCGGCCTGCAGGTCGTTGAAAAGTGCAACAGGTGCGCCGTTTAGCCGGCGGCTGATTTCATCACGTCGTAGCGTCCAACTGCCATTGGTCAATTTGATACTGTCACCAATGAGCGGTCCGGCTGCCGCCAGTGATGCACTGCTGATCGGTTCATCCACGCTTAGCCTGGACAAGTACTCTCCAAGCGCCTCACCGAATGTCTCAAAGGCATCGGTGCGATAGTCCTGCCTGTTGATCAGACGATTATCGCCGGTGGCGCAGGCAAACCGCACATTGGTGCCGCCGACATCGGCGATTAAATTAAGGGTCACGGCGGCCTCGGACAACATCAACTTTTCGGCAAAAGCGCTTATAGCCGGCAATTCCTGCTTTCTAGTACTCCTATAAGAATGTTACGCGTGTCTCAAGGCGCTGAGCGATACAACTGCGTTTCGCAACTTCGTCTTGCTTGGGCCTAAATCGAGCATCCAATCAAAGTCCTCGTCAGGGCAAGCGGTAGATGGATCCCAGGGTCCAGCCCGAGGAAATCAATTTGGAAGTAGATTCGCCAATCGTGTCGCTAACGTTATGATGGTGCGGTAGGTAATTGGGAGGAACTTTCAAACAACATGGTCAAGGCAATAGACACCAGGATTGTCGATGATCTGGTGCGCAACGAGATCAGTTTCGCCACCACCGTGCCATGCAAGCAGCTCGCCGGGGTGATCGAAGCCGTCGACAACAACAATCGGATCATGCATGTGCCTTCCAACAAAGAAGACGAGGGCATGGGGCTATGCGCCGGCGCGTATATGGGCGGGAAGCGGCCCTGCATTATCATGCAGAACACTGCCATCGGCGTGGTCATCAACACTCTGGCTACGTTGATCCAGTACTACCAAATCCCCCTGCCCATGCTGATCAGCTATCGCGGTGAGATCGGTGAGAAGGTCGCGTGCCAGGTCGAGATGGCGGTCCACACCAAGGCACTGTTGAACCAGCTGGCGATCCCGACCTACCATTTTCACAATGCCGAGGATGTCGATGAACTGGACGGCATCCTCAAATACACTCAGATGTGCAAGAAGCCGACCGCGATCCTGACCGACGCCAGTTTTTGGAGCTCTGCCCAATGATCAGAAGCGATGTGCTCAAATCCCTCATTCCGGTTATCAGCGACCAGCTCGTCGTCTGCAACATCGGCCTACCGTCCCAGGAATTGTTCATGTTCGACGACCAACCGAGCAATTTCTACATGCTTGGCACCATGGGCCTGAGTTCGTCGATCGGCCTCGGGCTGGCGCTTGTCCAGCCCAAAAAGGTCATCGCCATTGACGGTGACGGCTCGGTGCTGACCAACCTTGCCAGCCTGTCGACCATCGCCAACAATGACTGCGGCAACTATATCCTGTTGATCATCGACAACGGCAGCTACGGCTCAACCGGTGACCAGCCGACCTATGCCGGCCGGAAAACGTCACTTGCTGCCGTCGCCAAGGCCTGTGGCTGCGAGAATGTCGTCGAATGCGATGCCGTCGAAACCGCCGCCACCGTCAAAGCAGCTCTGGATGCCGACCAGATGACCGTCATTATCGCAAAATGCCAGTCCGGCAATATCGACGTGCCGGTAATCGAGATGAACCCGGTGATGATACGCGAACGCTTCATGGCAGAAGTCCGGCGGTGAAGCACAGACGCCTGGCCCCCGCGTGAGGCGCATCCGGTTCCCAAACTGACTTCCTCGGATTTGACCGGAAGGCCCGTTGCTCGAGGTCGGAGGGCCCTGAAAACAGATTCGGGACGCCGGTGATGCAGGCTACTTGATATAGGGCTCGCCAATCGCCGCCGGCGGCGACGCCCTGCCGATGAAGCCGGCCAGCAACAGGACGGTCATGATATAGGGTAGAGCCAACATGAGTTGCACGGGCGCTGCGCCAATCAACGGTAGATCGACGCCCTGCAACCGGGCAGCACCGGCTTCCAGAAAGCCGAACATCAGGCAAGCGAGCATCGCGGGCACCGGCCGCCACTTGCCGAAGATTACTGCAGCAAGCGCGATATAGCCCTTGCCGGCGGACATTTCGCGCACAAATCCGGCGCCTTGCCCAGTCGATAAATACGCGCCGGCGAAGCCACATAGAACACCAGCAAGGATCACTGCGCGATATCTCAGCCAATAGACGGACACCCCGGCACTATCGACCGCCTCCGGCACCTCGCCGACGGCGCGGATTCGCAGACCAAAGCGTGTCCTGTACAGCAGCCATGCCGCGAGCGGCACCGCGGCAAGCGCAATATAGACCAACTCGTTATGACCGCTGATCAATTCCTTGTAGACGGGACCAAGAACCGGGACCTGGCCGAGACTGTCAACGAACCACCATTCAATTGGCCGGAACCTTTCACCTTGCGCAAGCGGTGGCGTCTGGCCGCCCTGACGGAACAGCGCAATGCCAATGGTCACCGTCAGACCCGATGCAAGAATATTAATCGCCAGCCCACTCACTACCTGGTTGCCTCGATGGGTGATGCAGGCAAAACCGTGCACTAGCGCCAGGATGACCGATGCCGCAACCGCCGCCAGTACACCCAGCCACGGTGAGCCGGCCAAATGTGCAACTGCTGCCGCCACGAATGCCGCAGCCAGCATCTTGCCCTCCAAAGAGATGTCGATGACACCGGAACGCTCGGAAAAAATCCCTGCCATAGCGCACAGGATCAGCGGTGCGGCCAGACGTATAGTGGCATCGAATGTCAGGAGAAGCTGGAACGCAAAGTCAGACATTGGCCTTGCTCCGCTTGAATGTGAGCGCGGAAATTAAGCGAGCCAACGGTGGATTGAACATGTAAGCCAACGCGCCGGAGAACAGAATAATCATGCCCTGGATGAGCAGTACCATTTCCCGAGTGATAGACTGGAACTCGAAGTCAAGTTCGGCACCGCCCTGGTAAAGCGCGCCGAACAGCAGACTGGCGAGAAAGATCCCGACCGGATGGTTTCGACCCATCAGGGCAACCGCTATACCGGTAAATCCGTATCCGCCGGTAAAGTTGAGCACCACCCGGTGCTGCACGCCGAGCACCTCATTGGTCGCCATCAGACCGGCCAACGCGCCCGATATCGCCAGCGTCACGATCACTACCTGCGGCACGTTGATGCCAGCATAATGAGCAGCATCGGGATTCTGACCGACCGTGCGGATTTCAAATCCAAGCCGTGTATGCCAGATCAGCACCCAGAAACCCAACAATGCAAGCACCGCAACAAGGAACGACAGGTTGAGGGGAGAACTGGCAATCTCGATGCCAAACAGGTTCAGAAAGGATTGCATCGATGGCAGTTGGCCGGCAGGCGCGAATTTCGGCGTCTGGGGCGACATCTGCCCGACCTCGATGAGCGGTCCGGCGAGCAGCCACACCATGACCGACGCGGCGATGAAGTTGAACATGATGGTCGTTATTACAATGTGGCTACCGCGCTTGGCTTGCAGATACCCAGGTACAATCCCCCAGGCTGCCCCGAAGAGCGCCGCACCGGCGACTGCCAGAGGCAGGACAAAGATCGCCGGCAGCGCGGGCGCCAGCCAAAGGCTGACGAACCCAGCGCCGAGCCCGCCTATATAGGCCTGGCCCTCGCCACCGATATTGAACATCATGGCGTGGAATGCAACGGCGACGGCGAGTCCGGTGAACATGAAATTGGTCGTGTAATAGAGCGTGTAACCAAGGCTGCCTGGATAAACGAAGGCTCCCTTGACCATTACACCCAACGCCGTCACCGGATTCTCGCCAACCGCGAGGACAATCAGGCCGCAGATAAAAAACGCCGCCAACAGATTGAGTACCGGCAACACAAAAATATCGGCCCAATTCGGCAGTGGCGGCGTTGCGCTCATGCGGCCTGGTCCGCCGAAATGCCCGCCATCATCAGCCCGAGTGTCTGTTCGTCCACCTGATCCCGGTTCACGATTCCGACCAGGCGACCATTGTTCATCACCAGAATGCGGTCCGACAATCCGAGGATTTCGTCCAGCTCGACGGACACCAGCAGGACGGCACAGCCTTCATCACGCAATTGGATGAGTTGCTTGTGAATGAATTCAATTGCCCCGATGTCTACCCCGCGTGTCGGTTGTCCGACGACCAGAACCTTTGGGGCCGCTTTCATCTCGCGCGCGATGACGAGCTTTTGCTGATTGCCACCGGAGAAATTCTTCCCGGCCAGATTGGGATCGGTCGGCCGCACATCATATGTATCGATCAGCCTCCGGCAGTGCTGGGTGACGGCCCGTTGATCGAACAGATAACCCTCACCACACAGCGCCGTGTTGTGATAGCCAAGAATACTGTTCTCGCGTGCCTCAAAGCTGAGCACCAGACCATGCTTGTGCCGATCTTCGGGGATATGAGCCAAACCAAGCGAGCGCATCTGCTCAGGGTCGGTCGCCTTGATGGCAGTAATCTCCCTACCCAGAATGGTGATCTTACCCTCGCTTGGCTCTCGCATACCGGCCAGAGCTTCCAGAAGCTCGCTTTGACCATTGCCGGCAACGCCTGCCACACCCAGAATCTCACCGGCGCGCACATCGAACGAAATGTCACTGAGAAGATGTACGCCGTTTGCCGACGTGCAATGTAGTGCCGCAACCTCAAGACACACCTCGCCGGGTTGGGATGTCCCCCTGTCAACATTCAAAAGTACCTTGCGGCCGACCATGAGTTCTGCCAGCTCTTCCGGATTTGTGCGGCGTGTTGCGCGGTGTCCGACAATCTCGCCGTTGCGCATGATTGACACATTATCGGTCACCGCCATGATCTCTGCCAGCTTGTGGGTGATCAGGAGGATAGTGACGCCATCTTGCTTTAGCGTCTTGAGGATCTTGAACAGGCTGACGGCTTCCTGCGGGGTCAAAACGCCGGTCGGCTCATCAAGAATGAGGATTCGTGCACCGCCTTT
>JAEKFU010000532.1 GCA_016522385.1 Pseudomonadota bacterium | reverse complement strand
AGGATTGCCGACAACGGCCTTGCCGTTGAGGTCGGCGCCGTTGATTACATGGGCCCGGAATCGCTCCTGCGTCTACGCCACGGCAGCCAGGATCTGATGGCCCGTGTCAACGGCCGCAGCGCGACCGAAGCCGGCGAGACGCTGCGCGTCAGCTGGCGCCTGGAGGATGTTCATCTGTTTGATAGCCAAGGAATAAGGCGGGGAGGCCGAAAAGCCGTACCGTCACAAACGTCGTAACAGGTCAGTTGCGGCGGATCGACCACCGGGCCGGTCTACCGGTCCAACAATGAGGACACACTAGGAGAGGAGTCGTTACTGATGTCTGCGTTCTACAGATCAAGACTGGCCGGCCTCGTCGTGTCAGCCTTCGTGGTTGCCATGATGCTGGTCGTCTCAACGGCGGTGCACGCCAAAACCAAACTGACCATGTACTACCCGGTTGCCGTCGGCGGCCCGCTGACCAAGATCGTTGACGGCATGGTCGCCGACTTCATGGCCAAGAACCCCGATATCGAGGTGGATGCCATCTATGCCGGCAATTACAACGATGCCCGGATCAAGGCGCTCGCAGCCCTGAAGAGCGGCCAGCCGGCGCAACTTTCGGTCATGTTCTCGATCGATCTCTATGAGCTCATTGAGCAGGATGCCATCGTCGCTTTCGACGACATTATCCAGACCGACGAGGAAAGGGCGTGGCTGAAGTCATTCTACCCGACGCTGATGGAAAACGGCGTCACCGGCGGCAAGACCTGGGGCATTCCGTTCCAGCGCTCGACCATCGTCATGTATTACAACAAGGATGCCTTCAAGGCCGCCGGGCTTGACCCGGAAAAGGCACCGGCAACCTGGGATGAACTCATCGAGACCGGCAAGAAGCTGACCAAGGGCGACGGCTCGCAATGGGGCCTGATGATCCCGTCGACCGGCTATCCCTACTGGATGTTCGGTGCCCTCACCATGCAGAACGACCAGGTGCTGATGAACAGTGATGGCAACGAGACCAACTTCGGTGCGCCGGCCACTGTCGAGGCTCTGCAGTTCTGGAAGGACCTCGGCGGCAAACACAAGGTCATGCCGCAAGGCACCATTGAATGGGGCACCCTGCGCCAGAACTTCCTGGAAGGCAAAACCGCCATAATGTGGCACTCCACCGGGAACCTGACGGCGGTGAAGAAGAAAGCCAGCTTCGACTTTGGCGTCGCAATGCTGCCGGCCAACAAGCGCCGCGGCACACCGACCGGCGGCGGCAATTTCTACATCTTCAAGCAAACCTCGCCTGAAGAGCGCACGGCGGCGATGAAGCTCGTCAAGTTCATGACCAGTCCGGAACAATCGGCCAAATGGTCGATGCAGACTGGCTATATGGGCATCAGCCAGGCCGCCTATGACACCCAGGAGCTGATGGAATACGTCAAGGGTTTCCCGTATGCCGCGGTCGCCCGCGATCAGCTGCAGTTTGCCACGGCCGAACTGGCGACCTATCAGACCGGCCGCATCCGCAAGGCGCTTGACGATGCCATTCAGGCAGCGCTCACCGGCGCCAAAAGCCCTGAGGATGCGCTGGGCGAGGCCCAGTCGACCGCTGACCGGCTGCTCAAGTCCTACCGGTAAAAGCGACCAACACAGGGTGCGGGATGAGCAATCTCATCCCGCGCCCAACCTGATGATTTCAAGCCGGGGGCGGGGAAGCATATGTCGCGCGCAAACATGAGGCACGTCTATGGCTGGCTGCTGCTGATGCCGGCGGCGATCCTGCTTGTGGCCTTTACCCACTACCCGACCATTGCAACAATCATCGACAGCTTCTTTTCGAAAGGCAATCCGGTCCGCCCGTCGCGCTTCATCGGCCTCGACAACTACCGGCTGATGACCGACGATCCAATCTTCTGGAAGGTGCTGGCCAACAACATGTGGTTTGCCATCGGCACCATCCCGACCTCGATTGCACTGGCCATTGCCATGGCGCTCATGGTCAACAAGGCTTTGCCGGGCCGCTCGTTGGTGCGTATGGCCTATTTCACTCCGACCATCCTGCCGATGATCGCAGTCGCCAACATCTGGCTGTTCTTCTACACACCGGATATTGGCCTGATTGACCAGGTAGCCGGCCTCTTCGGCTTCAGCGGTCACAACTGGCTAGGTGACCCGGACACGGTACTGCCGGCGATCATCATCATGACCATCTGGAAGGAAGCCGGCTTTTTCATGATCTTCTATCTGGCAGCGCTGCAGCAGATCCCGCCGGAGCTGGCAGAGGCGGCCAGGCTGGAAGGCGCCTCGCGCTGGTACTATTTCCGCCGTGTTCTTTTTCCGCTGCTCATGCCGACGACCTTGTTCGTCCTCATCAATGCGGTGCTCAATTCGTTCAAGCTGGTGGATCACCTGTTCGTGCTGACCAAGGGTGGGCCGGACAATGCCAGCAACCTGTTGCTCTACTACATCTTCGAGAGCGCGTTTTCCTATTTCGACACGACCTATGCTGCGACCTTGACCGTCGTCCTGCTCGGGCTTCTGGCATTCATGGCCTTGGCACAGTTCTTTGTGCTAGATCGCAGGGTTCATTACCGATGACGGGTACAAGGCTGACATCGCGCGACTTTGCCGACTACTTGGAGATCGTCGCCGCCTGGGTGCTCGCGATCCTGTGGATCTCGCCGCTCCTCTATGCGATCTGGGCCGCCTTCCATTCAAGCCATCACGCCATAAACTTCGAGCTGCTCTCGCCGCTGACGCTAGACAATTTCCGCGAGGCCATGTCGCAGGCGCCGTTCCTGCGCTACGGCCTCAACACCTTCATCCTGGTCTCCATGCTGCTCACCGCACAGCTCATTGTGTGCACGCTGGCGGCCTATGCATTTGCCCGGTTCGACTTCCGCGGTAGCGAAATTGCCTTTGCGCTCGTCCTTGTACAGCTCATGATCACACCGGAAATTCTAATCGTTGAGAATTACGGCACGCTTGCAAAGCTCGGTTTCGTCGACACCATCACCGGCATCGGCCTGCCCTATATGGCAAGCGCCTTCGGCATCTTCCTTCTGCGCCAGACATTCAAGTCCACTCCGAAGGAACTTGAAGAGGCAGCGCGGCTGGAAGGCTGCGGCCTGTTCGGCATCCTGTTCCGCGTTTACATCCCCCTCGCCCGCCCGACCTATCTGGCCTACGGCCTGGTCTCGATCAGCCATCACTGGAACAACTTCCTGTGGCCGCTGGTGATCACCAACTCCGTCGAGACCCGGCCGCTCACCGTCGGCCTCGGCGTCTTCGGCGCCCCGGAATCCGGTGTCGACTGGTCGATTATCTCAGCCGCGACACTTCTGTCGGTGGCACCGCTCCTGATCGCCTTCCTGTTATTCCAGCGCCAGTTCGTGCAGTCCTTCATGTATGCAGGGATCAAATGACCTGGATCGTTTCCTGGAACATCCAGAACGGCATGGGCACCGACGGTAATGTGTCGTTGCAGCGCATTGCCCGCGTCATCAACGAGCTGTGCGAGCCCGATGTCATCTGCCTGCAGGAGATTTCCCGCCATCTGCCGGTTTTCGATAAGCCGGGAACACCCGATCAGATCGCGGCCATCTCGAGGCTGTTTCCCGACTACAAGAC
>JAEKFU010000514.1 GCA_016522385.1 Pseudomonadota bacterium | reverse complement strand
GCATTACGGTGACTGTGATGTATCCGAATGATGCCGGATCGACGTTCGACATGGATTACTATCTTGGCACGCACGGGCCGCTGGTGCATGAGAAGTGGGACAACAGGGGGTTGAACAGCCTCAAGGTCATCAAAGGCGTGGCGACGGCCGATCCGAACACACCGGCGCCCTTTCAGGTCATTGCGATCCTCGATTTCGAAAGCCTTGAAGCGTTTCAGGGCGCGGTGGCCGAGAGCGGCGCAGCGGTAATGGGGGATATCCCGAACTTCACCAGTGTGTCGCCGGTCGTGCAGATCAACGAGAACATTGTCTAGGGTCTAATGACAGCTGGCTGGTGCCGCCTCAATCTCTAAATGCGCTGTTGAGGTTGGCCGCACTCTCGAGGTTGGCGGCATCGGCGCCGACCAACTGTTTCAAAGTCGTGGAGCTGACGTCGGCCTTGTTGAAGTTGGCGCCGCTTATGGATGCACCGGTGAGGTCGGCACCTCCGAGTTGCGCCGACATCAGGTTGGCGCCGGTCAGGTCGGCGTTTTTCAGCGAGGCGAACTCCAGATCGACGCGGGACAGATTGGCGCCGCTGAGGTCAGCGCCCTCCAGGTCGGCGGACTTCAACACGCCGCGCATCAAACCCATGGACTGGTTGCGCATGTCAGCACCCAGGTCGGCCGAAGTCAGCTTGGCGCCTCTTAGACTGGTCTTGGTCAGGTCGCTGGCAATGCGCGCGTTTGATAGGTCGGCTGCGTCCAGCTTGGCACCGCGAAATTGGGCTTGAAACATGTTGGCGCCGCGCATATCGGCCTTCGTGAGATCAGCCTCGAGAAACCAAGCCTGATCAAGCACCGCATCGACAAACTTTGACCCTACCAGCTTGGTTTTGTTTAGGCGGGCCGAGCGCAGGATGGCCTTGGAGAAATCAAGACCTGACAGGTCCAGGCCCGACAGACGCTTGGCGGTAAAGTCGGCCGGTTGTCCGGCGCCGGCGGCCATCAAGATGGTCTCGACATCTTTACGGGTCATTTCGGCTTCAGACATTTCAGGCGAATTGAGATCGACAACGCTCAAGGGGTCCTGGGCGCACAGGTCTGGGGCTGTCCCTAGTAAGGCGGCGGTGAACAGCGACACGGTCAGCAAACAAGATTTTCGCATTTGACCTCCATCAGCTAAGCATTCAGATCCTTCGGTAACTGAACTCGGTCGACTTTTCGGCCACGGCGGCCTCGGCGACTTGGCGCAGGGCGTCATGGTGCGGCGAGAGAATGCAGGCTGGGTCCGTGGCCGCGGCATCTCCAGTCACCGCAAAGGCCTGGCAGCGGCAGCCGCCATGATCGAGTTCTTTGCGCGGACAGCTGCGGCAAGGCTCGTGCATCCAGTCAAAGCCGCGGTATTTCTCAAAGGCCGATGAGGACTGCCAGATCTCGGCCAGCGGCTTGTCGACTAGGTTGTCGAACTCAAGCGATGTGATGGTCTGTGCGGCATGGCAGGGCAACATGGTTCCGTCAGGAATGACGACGAAGGCATCCTGGGCCCAGCCGCCCATGCAAGGCTTGGGATAGTCGGCGTAGTAATCGGGCGTGACGAAATCGATGTTGAGAATGCCCTTCAAGTTCTCGCGCGCCGCTTCAACGATTTCGACCTGGCGTTCGACATCGGCAAGTGCGGGTAGTAAGGCGGCACGGTTGAGATAGGCCCAGCCATAATACTGCACATTGGCAATCTCCAGCCGGTCGGCGTCCAGTTGCAAAGCCAGATCGATGAAATCGGCTACCTGATGGATGTTGTGGCGGTGGATAGGGGCATTCACGGTCAGCGGCAGTCTGGCTTCGCGCACCAGCCTGGCCGTCTGAAGTTTCTTTTCGAAACCATTTTTGTATTTCCCGATCAGTTCGGTGACTTCAGCGCTGGCGCCTTGAAAGGAAATCTGGACATGGTCCAGTCCGGCCGCCGCCAGGGCGCCGATGCGCTGTCCATCCAGATTGACGCCGGCGGTGATCAGATTGGTGTAAACAGCGCGCTTTGACAGGGCGGCAACAATGTCCTCCAGGTCGCGGCGCAACGTCGGCTCGCCGCCCGACAAGTGTACCTGCAAGATGCCGAGATCGGCGGCTTGGGCGAAGATTTCAAGCCAAGTCCCAGTGTCCAATTCCCGGTTGGCCTTGAGCAGGTCGATCGGGTTTGAGCAATAGGGGCACTGCAGCGGGCATCGGTAGGTCAACTCGGCGAGCATGCCGATGGGTGGACCGGGTGCGGGCATCAGACCTCACATGTCAGCAAGCGTTTATCGCTCCAATCCTGAATAAACTCGATCACGTCGGCTTCGATTTCTGATCGGTCGGCGGCGTATTCTTGTGCCAGACCGTTGACGATATCGCGGGCCGGGTCCTTGCCGTCACAACGCTTGAGGATATCGACGCTGATCTCATCAGGCCACAGGACTTTTTCCGGGGCAAGTACAACCCACTTGCCGCGCAGCTCATCGAATTGCAGGCGCACGTGAGTGGGCAGCCTTGGCACGGTGTCCGGCGTGACCATGAGTCGTTTGCGCATCGTTGCCTCGTCTAAGCCTGCGGTTCAGGTACAAAGGCACCCGGCGGGATGTGGCCCGGCGTTACATAGGCATGGTAGAGCGCATCGAGCTGGGCCCACAGAATATCGCACTTTTCTATCAGCGCACCAACAACTGCCTCTTGCCGCTCGGCCGTGGTGGCCCAGTTCTTGACCAGTGCCAATGCGAACTCGGCATCGCGTGGTGCCTGGTGCAGGCGCGGCTTAAAATAGGCCAGGGTGTCTTCGTTAATATAGTCGTAGCGTTTCAGCATGGCCGGCACCCGCTCGCTGATGGCGACGGGCGAAAACAATTCGGTGAGCGAAGAGGCAACGGCCACCATCAGGGGCGCATTGGCGACCAGATCGACATAGGCATTGACGGCAAATTTCGTGGCAGGCATCGCCAGTCTTTTGGAGGCGACCACATCTTTGTCGAGCCCGAGGCTTTCTGCCAGCTGAAGCCATTTGGCCATGCCGCCACGGGCGCCTTCTTCGCCGTCGTGATCGATGATCCGCTTGCGCCACTCGCGGCGGAACTCGGGATCATCGGACTTGCTCAAAATGATGGCATCCTTTTTTGGAATTATTGCCTGATAGCAATAACGGTTCAGCGCCCAGGCCTGCATCTGGCCTTTGGTCAGCTCGCCGGCATTCATCAGTTTGTGGAACGGATGATGTATATGATAGCGCTCGTCGCCGATGGCTCTCAGCCGGTCTTCGAGCTGATCGGCACTTAGTGCGTCAGTGAACGGCGTTTCGGCAAGGGACTGCACAACAAACTATCCAGCAAGCAGGTACAATACGAAAACCGACGAGCCACCGAGCCCTGATAACGAGCCTTCGGAAGCAACGCCGGCTTTGAACTCACGCCTAGAAACGGATTGCGAGGGCTCCACGCGAGCCCCTGCACCCGATCGCTTAGCGCTTGCAGGCACCCAGTTCAGCTGGGAGATAACGAGAAATCTCGAACCCTGCCTCTACGCTTGCCGTTACAGGCTTTTTCCAAGTTTTCATGGCCTTCGCTCCATCGTAGAAATCAACATTTCTAACTTATGTTCGGACTAATGGTGAGTCAAAGCATATGTTTCGATTATTATTTTTCGCTTATTTAAAGTATAGATTTCGCCGGTATTTCATTCCCATTCGAGCTCGGCGAATGCTGCAGATACGTTGCGCCGATGGAACAATGGGGACAACTTCCAGACGGTTTCATCGGGCGGAGCAATTTCGCTCAGTGCATCGGCCAGCGTATGGCCATCGGCAATGAACTTGCGAACCTTTTGTTGCACCTGCAAGAGATAGTCCCGTTGCGGCTCGGCGATGCCGGGCCAATGCCGCGACACCTTGCCGTGACCGGGCACGACAAACGCGTAGCGCTCTGTGACAAGCTGCTCCAAGACGCCAAGCCAACCATTCAGGCTGCCGTCAATGACAGGAAGATGTTCGACAAACAGCAAGTCTCCCAGCCACGCCGTGCGTGTCTGAAGATCAACAATCACAAGATCGTTGTCGGTGTGCGCCGTCTTCATCGGCGTCAGCCGGATCGTTCGATCGCCCAAATCGAGCTCGATTGCTTTGCTGACCGGGATGGTCGGTGTGATGATGCGGGTGCCGGCAAAGCCTGGCTTTCCAATGAGTGCTTCGCCGGCTTTCAGGTAGGTCTCGGCGCGGGCGCCTAATGCACTGGTGAGATTGCGGTGCCCGACATAGTCCGGTTGGTCCGGTTGGAATGCCGCGTTGCCGAGCACATGATCGGGATGCATGTGAGTGTTGATGACATACCTGATTGGCAGATCCGTCTTCGCACGGATCGCCTGCCGCAGTCGCAACCCGTTGTGGATGCTGCCGCCTGTATCGATGACCGCAACATATTTGTTGCCGATAATGAAGCCGACATTCGCAATATGCCCCTTGTTGCCGGGGTTGGCGGTCGCCACGGCTCCCTGGGCAACGAATACATCTTGTGCAATTTCGGCAACCTTAAGTGGTAGCACCGTCTCGCCATGGGCGGGCGGCCGAACCATGACCAAAGCGCAGAACACGAACAATAAACTGGCTCTGAGTGAGGTAATTTTCGTTCACTCCACATCAAGTAAGCGCGTCACCTACCACCTCAAAAGTCGCCAATTGTAGTATCATAATACTACAAACTTATTGAGTAGTATTATGATACTACATTTGGATTTTTTCGCTTGAATCTAATGGATTCAACACAAAACTCCCGAAATTCGCAGAATTTCGCCATTTTTGAATTCATCGACACAAAAAATAATAATTTAATGATAAGAAATCGGTGGAAATATTTTCCAGATTTGACAAATATCGGGATGATTAGTTGCCTCGGGAAACGTAATTTGTAACACTCGTTCGATCGGTTCGGGGTACCATTCGGGACTTCCGACGCACAGCTTTGTGTTGGGCTCGATTGGACGAAAAGAAGACCGGTCAAAATGCGGTGCGGCTGCCTTCTGGCGTGGGCGGATTTAGAGCAACCGCAACAACCATGAGTAAGGAGGAAACACATGAAGCGAGTGTTATTTGCCACTGCTTTGGCTGTGGGGGTCGCTGCTGGTTACACAGTGCCTGTAGGTGCGAACGATAGTGTGATGCAAGCCACCTCCAATCCGTCGAATTGGGCGCTGCAGACCGGCGACTATGCCAACCAGCGTTATTCGACTCTTGCACAGATCAACAAGGACAATGTCAAGAACCTGCAGGTTGCCTGGACGTTCTCGACCGGTGTTTTGCGCGGTCATGAAGGCTCACCGCTCGTTATCGGCAATACGATGTATGTCCATACACCGTTTCCGAACAACGTGTTTGCGTTGGACCTGGACAATGACGGCGCGATCAAATGGCGTTACGAACCGAAACAGGATCCTGACACCATTCCGGTGATGTGCTGCGATACCGTAAACCGTGGTCTCGCCTATGCCGACGGCATGGTCTTTCTGCACCAGGCCGACACGACGGTTGTGGCGCTTGACGCCAATACGGGTAAGGTCATCTGGTCGGTAAAGAACGGTGATCCCAAGAAGGGTGAAACCAACACGACGACCGTGCTTCCGGTGAAAGACAAAGTGATTGTCGGCATTTCCGGTGGTGAATTCGGCGTGCGTGGCCATGTCACGGCTTACGACATGAAGACCGGTAAACAGGTTTGGCGCGGTTGGTCGATGGGACCGGACTCCGACACATTGATGGATCCTGAAAAGACCACGCATCTCGGCAAGCCGGTCGGCAAAGACTCCGGCACGGCCACCTGGAAAGGCGATCAATGGAAGATCGGTGGCGGGACCACGTGGGGATGGTATTCTTATGATCCCGACCTGAACCTGGTGTATTACGGGACAGGTAACCCTTCGACGTGGAATCCTACCCAGCGTCCCGGCGATAACCGCTGGTCGATGACCATCTTTGCCCGTGATGTCGACACCGGCATGGCAAAGTGGGTCTATCAGATGACGCCGCATGACGAGTGGGACTATGACGGCATCAACGAGATGATCCTCACTGACATCGACATCGGCGGTCAGACGCGCAAAGGGCTTGTACACTTCGACCGTAATGGCTTTGGCTACACGCTTGACCGTGAAACCGGCGAACTGCTGGTGGCCGAGAAGTTCGACCCGGTGGTCAACTGGGCAACCCACGTGGATATGAAGACCGGTCGGCCAAATGTCGTGCCGCAATACTCCACGGAACAAAATGGAGAAGACGTCAACACGACGAACATCTGCCCGGCAGCGCTTGGCTCGAAAGACCAGCAACCGGCGGCCTATTCACCTGAAACCGGCCTGTTCTATGTACCGACCAACCATGTCTGCATGGATTATGAGCCTTTCAAGGTGAGCTACACGGCTGGTCAACCCTATGTCGGCGCGACCTTGTCGATGTATCCGCCTAAAGGCGAGAGCCATATGGGCAACTTCATTGCCTGGGATGCTGCCAAGGGCAAGATCGTTTGGTCTAACCAGGAACGTTTCTCGGTTTGGTCAGGCGCCCTGGCAACTGCTGGTGACATCGTGTTCTACGGCACGCTGGAAGGCTATCTGAAGGCGGTTGATGCCAAGACCGGTGCAGAGCTCTATAAGTTCAAGACACCGTCCGGCATCATCGGCAACGTGATGACCTATCAGCACGGCGGCAAGCAATATGTCGGCGTTCTGTCAGGTGTTGGCGGTTGGGCCGGTATCGGTCTGGCTGCAGGCCTAACCGATCCGCAGGCCGGCCTCGGCGCCGTGGGTGGTTATGCGGCGCTGCACAACTATACCCGCCTGGGCGGACAGCTGACGGTTTTTGCTCTGCCTTAGGGTTTGAGACGACTGTCCGACTAGCACAAAAGCGGTTTGGCGCAGGTTCAACAAACCTGCGCCAAACTTTTGTTCAAGAAAGACGCGACCACTGATTTCTGCATGACAAGACCGAAGCTGATCGCGCGCGTCAACAGGTTGAGGGCCTCCATGTTTGCGAAAGTCTTTCCCAGCATTCCCATTGCTTTGGCGATGAGCCTTGGGGTGGCGTTTGCCGCAGAAGACGGCAAGACCGAAGTCGACGGCAAATATTTCGACAAGGAAGAAGAGCCGACCTACAACGTGAAGGAAGATGGCACGGTAGATTGGTACACCTATTCCGGGTTCCGCAGATATCATTCAGAGTGCCATGTCTGCCACGGCCCGGACGGTCTGGGCAGCACCTATGCACCTGCACTCATCGATACCATCAAGGAGCTTGGCTATGGCGAATTCATCTCCGTCGTCGCCTCCGGTCAGGAGAAGGTGACAGCGTCTCAAACCAGCAAGATGCCGGGATTCGGGAACAACGTGAATGTCTATTGTTACATGGATGACATCTATGTCTACCTGATCGCGCGCGCTGATGATGCCATTCCGCGGGGACGTCCGCGCAAGCGCGACAAGAAACCGGATCAGGCCAAGGCTTATGAGAACGAATGCCGCGACGGCAAATAGCACCCATACGTTGAGGCTGCTGCTGGTGCTGGCACTGCAGACTGCGCTGTTTGTCGCACTGCCAAGTACGGTCCATGCACAAACTTCCGAACTGGTCCAGAAGTCGCTGCTGCGGGTATGTGCCGATCCTGCAAACCTGCCGTTTTCCAGCGAAGATCGGACGGGATTTGAGAACAAAATAGCTGATCTCATCGGTGAAAAACTCAATGTCCCTGTTGTCTACGAATGGTTTCCGCAGGCGACCGGCTTCGTGCGTCAAACACTGGCCGCGAAAAAATGCGACATCATCATGGGCTACGCGCAAGGGCATGAGCTCGTACAGAATACCAACCACTACTACCGGTCCGCCTATGTGATGCTGCACCGCAGAGACGGTAAGCTCGCCGGTATCAAGAGCCTGGATGATAAGCGCTTGAGATCGAGCCGCATCGGGGTGATTGCCGGCACGCCGCCGGCAACCGTTCTGGCGCTCAACGCCTTGCTGGGCAATGTCGAGCCCTATCCGCTGGTCGTTGACCGACGCCACGAATCGCCAGCCGAACGAATGGTCAAGGACTTGAAAAGCGGTAAAATCGACGTTGCTCTGTTGTGGGGCCCGATCGGCGGCCATCTCGCCCACCGGTCCGGTGGTGACATTGCAGTAGTGCCTCTGGTCAATGAAACCAAAGGACCGCGCATGGCCTACCGCATCACGTTCGGTGTTCGGCGCGGCGAAATCGAATGGAAACGTAAGCTGAATGAGCTGATCAAGCAGAACCAGGTCGCAATCAACAAAATCATGCTCGACTTTGGCGTGCCAATTCTCGATGAGCGCGACAAACTGATCACACAATGAATAGTCATCTCCGTCACCGGCGGGTCTGGGTGGCTGCAGCTTGCTTTGCCTTGCTGGCACTCGCAGACATGCGAGGTTCGTTGGCCCATGCAACCGATGTTCCCGAACCGCTGGGTTATCGGATGAAAGCCTTTCGCGCCGATGTGCCGAAAACGCTGGCCGGCGCAACGGTCATCGGCACAAAGGAAGCGGAAGCCCTTTGGCGCCGGAAACAGATCGTGTTCATCGATGTCCTCCAGCGGATACCCAAACCGGCAAACCTGCCCGAAGATACAGTCTGGCGGGACAAGAAACGGCACAACATTCCCGGCAGCTACTGGCTGCCCAATGTGGGGTTCGGTCGCCTGCCACCGAGCGGTGCTGCCTATTTCAGGGATCATTTGCACCGTCTGACCCAGGGTGATCCCAGCCGGGCAATTGTATTCTATTGTCTCGACAGATGCTGGATGTCGTGGAACGCGGCCAAGCGGGCGATGGAATATGGTTACAGCAATGTCCATTGGTATCCGCAAGGCACCGACGGGTGGTCGGCAGCGTCATTGCCTCTTGAAGAAAAACTGCCGGAAAAGTAGCCTAGGGTTCTCTCACCACACCCTAGACATCACTCCAGATGATTGGCGATTTCCCTGGCAATCGTGAAGGCACGCTCTTCGAGAACAACCGGGGACTCGCACACAAATTTCAACGATCGCTCACGTTCTTCGTGTATCCGGCTCTGCCAACTCAGCGTCTGTTCAAGATCGCGCCGCTTGGACTTGGCTTCATCCGTCGTCGAGACGGTCTTTAGGGCCTTGCTTAGTTGATCCCGCGTCTGCTGGATAGAGCCGGCAAGTGCCTTTTGCTTGCGGGTATATTTTTCGATGCCGAACATGATCTGTCGGCGCTCTTTGTTGATGTGCGCAAGAACGCCGGCGAACAGGGCGGTCAGATATTTCGGCTTGATTTCCACTGCGATCGAGCCCGCATAGGCAGCAACCAGTCGTTCGACCTCTTCGAATGACGTCCGGCGTGCGGCCAGTCTCAGCGCCAGGTTGGAGAGCGTCTCGTCGCTCTGCCACAAAGTGGTTGTGGCCTCATCGACGACCGGTCCGGCCCACATCATGCCGGCGCTCAATTTGGGAATCTTGCGCTGCACGCAAGGCCAGTCCGTATTGGCATCACCGGCAACCGCGGCCGATGGCGCTTGGACCAGAACCGCCAGGCCGATTGCCATCACGGACAGTCTTTTGATCATATCAGGCGGCTCCTCCCGGTCCACCGCGGCGGGCAATCAGACCCTTGGATGGATTATAGGCGAATACGGCCAAGGCCATAAAGCCGATCGTGCAGGCGACAGCCACAAGCGCCGCATAACCGTTCAACTGCCCGTAGAGCGCAAAGCGGATCAGTTCGACGGCATAGGTGAACGGGTTGAAAGCGCACAGGTCGTGCAAAAGCGGACTCGACTCTTTCATGCGCCACAGCGGATAGAGCGCAGATGACATGAAGAACATCGGAAAGATGACAAAGTTCATTATGCCGGCAAAATTCTCCAGCTGACGAATGACCGAAGACAGCAGGAGGCCGAGCGAGCCTAGCATCAAACCGGACAGGATCAACGCCGGTAGGATCGTCAGATAACCGATCAGAGGCGGCTCGACTTCCCAGAACCAGGCAATGGCCAGGAACACATAAACTTGGGCAATGGACACTACCACGCCGGCAAGCAGTTTGGCGCTGAGCAGAAACCAGCGTGGGAACGGGCTTACCAGAAGCGTACGCATCGTGCCCATCTCGCGGTCATAAACCATGGCGAGCGATGATTGCATGCCGTTGAACAGCTGGATCATCCCGACGAGACCTGGTGTGATGTAGACCTCATAAAGAACATAGGTTTCGTAGGGCTCGATGATCGAGACACCGAGCACCGAGCGAAAACCAGCGGCAAAGATGAAAAGCCAGACCAGGGGTCGGACTAAGGCCGCAATGAAGCGTCCGCGCTGCTGCAGAAAGCGCAAGGCCTCACGCCAGACGATGCCAACTAAGCAGCGCCAATAGCCGACAATGCCATAGCGGCCGGCGGTTGCCGAAGTCTTTGCGATTTGCGCTGTCATGCCGCTTCGCCCACTCCAACACCGGCCAAGGTGTTGAAGACGGATTTCAGATCACGGGCCTTGTGCATTGCAATGATGTCGCTACCGATGCCGGCTGCCAGGACCCTGCCATGATGAAGAATGACGACACGATCCTGCTCAGAAATTTCCTCGATCAAATGGGTCGCCCACAATACGCTCAGGCCATCGTCACCAACGAGCTGTCGAACATGTTCGATTATGTCGCGGCGCGCGCCGACATCCAGGCCCACGGTGGGCTCATCGAGCAGAAGAAGTTTGGGTTGATGCAACAATGCCCTGGCGATCTCAACGCGGCGCATCTGGCCACCGGACAGCGCCCTCACCTTCTCACCGGCACGGTCATCCAGCGATACACGCTGCAATTCGGCCATGGCACGTTCACGGGCAAAGCGGTGTGGCAGACCGTGGAGTGCGGCATGGTAGGTCATGTTTTGCATCACGCTCAAGTCCGGATCGAGTGTACGGCTTTGGAACACCACACCCAGTTGCTGAAGTGCCAGTTTGGGCGCCCGTCTGACATCATGCCCCATCACCTTGACATGGCCGCTGGTGTTGTCGAACAGGCGGGTGATCAATGAAAACAGAGTCGTCTTGCCGGCTCCGTTCAGGCCCAGTAGGCCGCAGAACGCCCCCGCAGGTATCGACAGACTGACATCATCAAGCGCGCGGCGCTGGCCATAGTTGTGGCTGACGCCGTTGACGTTCAGGGCACAGAGCGCTTCGGTATTCATGCGACGGTTATATCCGCCTTCCGGCTATTTGACGACAAATACGGCAGTCTGTGAATCGCTGTCGGTGCCGGGGATACGCAGCTTGAAGGTGCCTGGCCGGATGGTGACAAAGGAAATCGTCGCCTTGCCCTCGTCATCGAATTCGAGGCTGGCAATACCGAGAGGGCGGATCTCGATGTCATTGATCACCACTTCATTGACCCAGACATTGCGGAAGAAATCGGGGCCCGCGATGGCCAGTTCGGCCGAACCATCGGAAACAATGTCAATGCTGTAGTATTTTCCCGACTGCAGTTCGTAGGGCTTTTCTGCCAGCGGCTTGCCGGAGGCAAGGGTGATCGGCGCCAGGCGCGTCTTGCCGGTAAGCAGTCCGGCGAAGCCCTGCGCATTGGCCTGTGCGACAAAGACCAGTGCCAGACAGGCCACGGACAGCACAGCAAAGATTGTCCGTAAGTTCATGGTGATACTCTCCTTCGTTGTAAGTTCAACCTTGCGTCATTCCGATGATGTGACGACACCCCACGGAAAGCGGCCGGTG
This sequence comes from Pseudomonadota bacterium, assembly GCA_016522385.1. Classification (GTDB taxonomy): domain Bacteria; phylum Pseudomonadota; class Alphaproteobacteria; order Rhizobiales; family Aestuariivirgaceae; genus JABDJG01. The sequence goes on along the minus strand of JAEKFU010000514.1, from coordinate 469 downwards.
CGAATAGATTTGATGACTTTGAGCCTTTCGACATCGATGACCGAAATGTCATTCGAGACGCCGTTGGTCGAAAACAGGTATTTCTGATCTGGCGAAAAGGCCAGCTGCCAGACGCGCTGACCGACGAGCAGGTACTTTTCGATCTCGAACGTCTTCGCATTGATCACGGCAACCCGGTTAGCAGGACCCAACGCAACGAAGGCCCGTGAACCATCCTTGGTGACCCGAACACCGACCGGCTGCAACGCTTCAGGGGTGACGCCCGGCACCTCAAACGAGATCTTCTTGATAATCTTGCGGGATGCAGGGTCAATCACCGCAACCGTGCCGCCAATTTCGGAAGACACCCAAAGTTGACTGCCATCATTGGTGAATTCGGCAAAGCGTGGCCTTGAATCGACCAGCACATTGTCCGTCAGCTCGTAGGTGGCGGTGTCGATGAAGTGGGCCATGTTTGTGGTCTCAGAGG
>JAEKFU010000469.1 GCA_016522385.1 Pseudomonadota bacterium | reverse complement strand
CGTTGCACGGCAAAGTCCAGGTTTCAGTCGGCCAGCAAGTGGAAATCCTCTATCGCACCGATGACCCGAGTGACGTGGTCGAATACAACAAGATCCCAATCTTTGGCAAAGATTCCATAGCGCCAAGTACCGAGGTGGCCACATCAGCTGGGACTTTGCAAAATGCTGAATCTGCGCAGAGGTCAAAAACACGATCTGAGCCGGCCACGCCGAAGCGGCGGCCATCGGATTCAGTTTCTGAGTCCACCAAGATGTGGATTGGCCTTGGCGGGCTTGTGGTAATGATCCTTGTCGGGCTTTGGCTCATCCGTTGTGTATTTCGGGCCCTCAGATGGCTGATTGCGGGCAGTCAATCAAACGAATCCGCTCAGTCAAATGCCAGTCAACCACCAGCAGCAAGGGTCTCTGCGGTGACCCGCTCCGCTCCAAGAGGATCGTTTGGTCAGCGACGCGTTCAATGACGTAGAGCCAATTTGAACTCTAGTGGGATAACCGTTCCGCTGCGACTACATTTCGAAATCACAAAGGTGTCACCGGCCGCACACCAGACCTGCAATGACCGGTGACAGTGGAATTTGAGTCAGCTGTCGAAAATTGGACTCTGCGCTTTGTTAGGCGGAATCTGCCTGCTTGCTGTCTGGGCAGCCACTGCACGGACATCTGAAACTCGCGAACTAAAGTTCCCGGATAACATTTCGCTCGGCGCGCTTTGGATCATTGAGGACGTAAACTGTTTCACTTGCGGCAACGGAGAGGAACTGGTTGGCGAGGCGCGTGGTTATGTCCGAGTCAGACTTCCGGCTGAACATTGGTACGTGAAGCTGGTTGTGTCCCAATCTGCTGTTCGACACTTGAGTGCACTGCAAAGGCTTGATGCCGGTGCCATCGAGGCGGTGTCCTTTGCTGGCACCACTGTGAAGGATGCGGACCTCATCGCGATATCAAGTCTAAGGATCAGAGACCTTGATCTCTCGGATACCGCGGTCGATGGGACAGGGCTTGCACACCTAAAGAACCGCGCTGCCTGGCTGTCTGTATCTCTTCGCGCAAGCCGACACCTGGATGCGAACGCAATCAACAAACTCGCGGGTCACAATCACATCAGCATCAATCTGTGGCGATCAAACTTGGACGACCGACAATACATTTGTGGGTTGCAGAAGCGTATGTGTGACGCGATCAAACCAGAGCGATGTTATATCCGCATTCATGGATCGCAGGACTGTGCGGACCATCTGACCCGGCCCCGTGAATTCCGGCCATAGCGTGGTAGAGTCCATCGGAGATGAGAGGATGGACCATGAAGCGCAGATTTACGGACGAGCAGATCATCGGGATGATCAAGGAGCACGAGGCTGGCGTGAAGGCCTCAGACCTGTGCCGCAAGTACGGCATCAGCGATGCGACGTTCTACAAATACAAGGCCAAGTTCGGCGGCATGACGGTATCGGATGCCAAGAAGCTACGCGCTCTGGAAGAAGAGAATGGCAAGCTGAAGCGTCTGCTGGCCGATGCCATGCTGGACAATGCGGCGCTGAAGGATCTTGCGACAAAAAACTTCTGACGCCCGATGTGAAGCGGCGGGCTGTGCGTCATGTAATGGAGGCGCATGGTCTGAGCGAGCGTCGGGCGTGCCGGCTGGCGCAGTTGGACCGCTCGACGTTGCAGTATCAAAAGCGGCCAGACAACGATCAAATTCTCAGACGGCGATTGCGTGAGCTGGCTAACGAACGGCGCCGGTTTGGCTATCGCCGCCTGGGCATCCTGCTGGAACGCGAAGGTTTGCATGCCAACCACAAGAAGGTGTTCCGCATCTACCGCGAAGAAGGCCTCGCAGTGCGCCGCCGGCGTGGCCGCAAGCGGGCGATCGGGACGCGTCAACCGATCCTTGTGCCGGATCGGCTGAACCAACGCTGGAGCCTGGACTTTGCGTTTGACGTGCTGTCCGACGGCCGTCGGTTCCGCACGTTGTGCATCGTCGATGACTTTGCCCGTGAAGCTCTGGCAACTGTGGTTGATATCTCTTTGTCCGGAATGCGCGTTGCGCGTGAGCTCGATCGGCTCATCGGTTATCGGGGCAAACCAAGCATGATCGTCTCAGACAACGGCACCGAGCTGACCAGCCATGCGATCTTGAAGTGGGCGAAGGACACAAAGGTCGAGTGGCACTACATCGCCCCCGGCAAACCGATGCAGAACGCCTTTGTTGAGAGCTTCATCGGCCGCTTCAGGGATGAATGTCTCAACGAGAACGTGTTCACCACACTGGCCGAGGCACGCAGCCTCATCGAAGAATGGAGGATCGATTACAACACAACACGACCACATACATCACTTGGCGGCCTGACACCGGCGATCTATGCCCAAAGCCACCGCATCAACCGGCCTGCTTCGCTTGAGCTACGCAAGGGCTCCGCTCAGCAGGCCTTGACCGCAACCCAAATTGAAGAAACAAACGTGAACAGACTCTCCACCTGAGTGGCCCGGATCACGGGGCTGGGTCATAGCTCATGGGTGTTCAATGTTCTCCAACCCTGCTTGTTCTGGCCCAAAAGGTCCAGAGTCAGGGCTGAAACGGACTAATTTGTTGAAGAGGCGAGTAGTTCAGGCTGTGCCACTACAGACATTGGAGCCAGATAGTCTATCGCAAGCCGAACGTACAATATTCGCCGTAGCTGAAATCGCCTCGACCTTAAATGACTTGTCGGTCAATTATGGTCGCCAGATCGAACGAAAAGAGAGGCTCCTGAGATGACGGGAGTGTCCGATATTAGTTTGCCGGTTTTTCTGACATATTTGAAAATAGAGTGCGTTGTGTGAGGCGCGCGTCACAAGGATGCGCGTGTTTGTACGGTAGGGAAAAGTAAAATGTCGGAACTTGATTGGAAGGAGTTCATCCAGAACAACGAACTGCTCGGCTCGCTGAACAGGGCCGAGATTGACCGGCTTCTTAAACCGGAGGCATCGGAGGAGAGAAAATTCGCCGTTGGCGAAGAGATCATTCGACAGGACGAAAGAGGCCGCAGTTTTTACATCATTGGCAGCGGAAGCGTCACTATTACGAGGCCGGCACCGGAAGGTGGAGAAATAAATCTGGCGGTCCTTGAGACTGGAGATTTTTTTGGCGAGATGGCTTTGCTGAGCCAACATCCCAGATCGGCGAACGTCAAAGCGCGTGAAGAGTGCACCGTCCTGCGCATCAATGCAGCCAGCTTGCGGGCCCTGCTTGACCGGCACCCGGAAATCCTGACCGGAATATTCATGATGCTCAGCGAACGACTGCACAATTTGGCCGAGCGCGTTGTTGAGGTTTCCTATCATGAGGTCAACAACAAACTCGAGCTGTTCTCAACCAAGCTCGATGCCGAATTGCGGGCGGTGAACAGCACGCTTGCGGCTACGCAGACCGTTTTTGATCAAACGGCCAAGCAGGCCAACGAGGTGATCACCAGCACCGAGCGCCATTGGAAACGGTTGATGATGATCGGATCTGTCGTAGCGACAATGGTTGTGACCGCGCTTGGCTGGTTCGGTATCACAAACTATCGGGAGTTCAAGGCCGGTGCCGAGATAGCCAGGAAAAACATTGAGGACAATGCCGAAGCCATCGAGAAGAGAAAAGGTGAAATTGCTCAACAAGCCGATAAAGCCAAAGGGCTGATGAAAGGAATTGAGGCGCATATTTTTGCCTTAAGGTCGGGCGCGACTTATTCCGTCGTGCCGATGCTTCAGAGTCTCAGCAAGCGCAATGCCAAGGGCGCGCAATACTACCTGCCAATCCTGCTGAGCAATCTGAAGCTTCTGTTGTTGAGTGATGACGAGAACAGTACGACGATCATTTTCAAGGAGCTTTACGACTGGATGACCAAAACCCTTGTCAATGGTGGTAAAGGCGACAGAATCCGCAACTTCCAAAGCCAGGCTGACTTCATCTTCACTGGAATTGTCGAGAGCGAGCAGACGATGCCGCTGCGAAACAAAGCCTTGTCCTACTATTTTCTCTTGGCAAACCTGGCGATAGAACAGAACTTCAGCGAGTACGACATACGCTTGAATGAGCTGAACAAGCTGCTCAGAGACCGAAAGGCATCCTGGGTAATTCTGGACGCGGACAAAACGTATTTCGATCCGCTGGGCTTTGCCTTAGCCATAAAAGATCTGGGGATCCCACCACACAGTCTCAAGGCAATTAACCAGCGGATCGAAACTGCTTGGAAACAAATCGCAAGAACTTAGGGGACAGGATTCAGCAGGAAATATCCCACCACCAACTGCCCGCCTCTTTCAGCACGTTGTCGCCATCCTCCTCGTTCTGCGATTCGCATTCTTCGATTGAAAGATCTGTGAATTCCCAGGAACCGTCCTCGTTCGCCTGCTTGCAACAGCCAGCAAGTGCATTTGCAGGACCAGACGATAAGACCCCCAGCGCCAAGGCGACTGAAGCCAGACAACCTGCACAAATTAGCAATCGATGCCACATTGGATTTCCCGTTGAGTGTCTTTGCGCTGAGCAATGACTATCACACGACGTACCCCGAGACATCAAGCCGCCAATGATTGCCCACAAATGCGCCGGATCATTCTGCCAATCCTGTTCTGTGGTGGTCGTGCAGCTGTGTTGTCCGCAGCTCGCTATAGTTGAAATAGTTGAGTGAGCAGACTGTTGTCGAAGGGGCAAAGCACCAAATAGAAACATATCGTTCCAATCTGAAAACTCGCGACATTTGAGGATGGCCCATATGAAAATTCCGGTTTGGGTCAATTTGAGGCGTTTCAGGCTCCACCCTAGAGAGTCTGTTGTCGGCCCCTTAGCGAACGAGATTTCGGCAAAAACGGACATGCAAGTTCTGAATGTCGGTTATCAGGTGAACAACGGACTCCTTGTGAAACGGGTCAACACTTCCGCCTCCGTCTGAAAGCGAAAGACACGCTCTAGGGTCAGTACTAACGCCGTCTGGATTGCTTCTGATAACGGACTCTTTTCAACAGCAACGAATCCAGGGAAAATGTGCCGTAAGTCGCATACGTTGTGCCCGCGCTGGAGTCGCCATGTGGTCTCACCTACTTGCCCTCGCCTGCGCCCTGCTCCTGCTGCCTGGCCCGGTGCTGGCCGCCGCCAAGGAGAAGGTCGCGGCCCTCGCGCCGTCGGGTCTGGTGCTCGTGCTGGACGAAGAGGGCAACGAGCTGGTGGCCCAGAACGCAGACAAGCCGTTTGTCCCGGCTTCCGTCGCCAAG
>JAEKFU010000459.1 GCA_016522385.1 Pseudomonadota bacterium | reverse complement strand
GTGATGACGTTATCCATCAATGCGACATAGGGCGTCACCAGTTGCCCGGGGTTATCGGCGACGTTGATCCCGTGCCCAAGATGGTCCAGGACCATGAGCTTGGCCGCAGATCCGACCTGCGGGCTGTAGTCGATGATTCGAATGCAGTAATAGCGGCTTTCCTTGGTGCACACCGGCATGGCCATCAGATTGTGGGCACAAACGATTGCGGCAATCAGCAGGACAGCCGCTGTCGGCAGCAGGTATCGTCCGGTTCCGGCCGCGCAGAGCAGCAGGATTGCCAGACCGGCATAAAGGGCAGCGACGATGACGATCGTGGCGCTGGTGCCGAACCACGAGATGAAGATGAAGCCTGTTGCCAGCGTCCCGGCAATCGCGCCAACCGAACCGGCTGCGAAGATGGCACCCAATGCCTTGCCTTCGCCGCCCGGCTTCAGTTCGACCGCATTGCGTGCAAGGACAGGCGCTGGTGTGCCGGCAAAGAACGACGGCAGGAACACGACAATCGTTGCCAGGGCCAGGATGGCCACACCAGGTGCAGGTACATTGTTGATGACACCGGCCGAAAACGCCCGCAGCACCACGAGCGTCAGCGCCGTGGTCAGCGACGCAAACGCCATTGACAGGGCAATGCTCGTCAAACCGGCAGCCCGGGACCATTGGGCAAAGTGCCCACCAACCCAGTGACCGACCGAGAAACCGGCCAGCACCACTGCGATCACGGCGGTCCAGGTATAGATCGACATGCCGACATAAGGCGCGAGCATTCTGCCGGCAAGGATTTCGACAACAAGCCCGGCAGCCGCCACCAGAGCCTGCACCATGACGAGTGTCGGCAGGCAATACAACCACCCACCCCGGGTGCCGATATCTGGGCTGTCTTCTGGAGAAACTGGCTGATCCGCCACAATAGGCCCTCGGTCAGTGGATGTCGGTGAACGCCTCCGGCGAACCGTAAATGACCGGACAGAAATCACGCTTCTTGATCACCCCGGCGGCAAACTTGTCCGGGTTCTCCGGCCGGTAGGTGTTTTTCTCCGACCGCATGTGGACGGTGAACGAGCGCCTGGGATAATCGGCATAGTTCGGCCAGCTGCCGTGAATGGTCATGCTGTGATGAAAGCCGACCGTACCGAGCGGGCCAGTGACAGCCCTTTCGCGCCATTCGATCTGTTTCCGACTGAGCATGTTCTCCTTGAGTTCATCGATGCTGCCCGGCCTGGAGATGCTGCTGCCGCCAATCACCTCGTCGTACTGATGCGAGCGGACGACGTAGTTGATCGGGCTCGAGTCATCGGTGATCGGTGTGAATGGGATCCACGCGGTGACGAAGTCACCGTTGAAGAACGCCGTATACTGACCATCCTGATGCCAGCCGACCTTGTACTGAGACTCCGGCGTCGGTGGTTTGTGAATCATATGGGCGAAGAACACCTGAATGGCTCTGCCGCCCAGAAGCTTGGCAGCCCATTGGCCGATCTTGGTGTCAGTGATTACGCGAAGCAAGGCATCATCTGCCAGGTGCGGATAGTTGATCCGGATCATCGAGTTCTGCGGGTCCGACAGGCCCACGCCGGCCCGTTCGTTGAGCTGCACGCCCTTGGGCAACTCCTCAAGGTCCAGGATACGGTCGTAAGCACCGTAGGCCTCGCGTAGCAGTTCCGGTTCGATCAGCGATGGGACAATGGCAAAGCCGTTGGCTTCAAAGAAATCCACGTCTGCTTCCGTCGGCTCGACCATGGTCGCGTCTCGTTGTCAGATTATCTTGTATTAGAATAATCTTATATACTAATGTGAAATGCAACGGCAATGATTGCACTCATTGCGGCCCCCTAAAATGGCGCAGGTCCCATGAGAGAATTGGCAATAGCAGACAGTGACGACACTCTGGCGAGGTCGCGAAACGGAGCCGCAGGCGGTGCAACTGAGAAGATCTATGTATCTGATTTTCTTGAAGAAATTCTCAACGCCAGTGCTGAACGCCGTTTGACGCGCGAGATCTGTTGCGTGGCGGTGAACGACCTTCCTGCCGATGTCGTACAGCAGGCGGACTACTACGGTGGCAAGTGCATGGGTTATCCGGCCATTTGGCTGCTGCGTCATGCGCTCGGTTTGGACCGGCAACGGCTGACTGATGTCGCAATGGCTTGCCGCGCATCTCTCTTTTTGAGCTTGACCGCGTCCATCGTCGACGACTGGATCGATCGGGACCAGCCCGTCACCATCGCGCCGGTCTCGCTTCTTTACATGTTGATGGTACGTGGCCTCGCCTCGACCCAAACTAACGCGCTCGCCCATGAGCTGGTGACGGACAAGCTGCAGGAGGTTATTGAACAGCTGCTGATCGTTGAGCGCAGCGCACAATTCAGCGCTCGCAAAAAACTCGAGATCTGTGCCAGCATTGCCCGAGACTCCGGCATCAAGATCGGCAATTTTCACGAGTTGATCGCTGCAGAGGTTTGCGGCTACCTGTCGCTAGAGGCCGAGATTACCGAAACCTTGCGGCGTCTGGCCAACGGGTTCGGCCGGTGGTGCGCTCTTCTGGATGACATCATCGATGTCAGATCGGATATTGCAGCCGGCGAATGGGCCAGCTTACCGGCGGCAAGCCTGCTGATGGAGATCGCAGGCAGTTCTGCCGGTAAGCTCTCTCAGCCCGCAGCCGTTTCCCCTGACGCCGAAAATCGGCTGATCCCAATCTCTGCACAGCAGCTGGCAGACCTTGGTGCTGAGGCAAATGAGGCGGGCTTCACGGATTTGGCAAAGGCAATCGAATTAGCGCGAGACAAACTGCCGGGACATCTTGCAACACTGATGGCAAATCGCCATCACACCCATCCGGCCTGAAGCTTCACGCCGTCCGATGAGCGGGCCATCATCAGGCTTGCGACATGATCCGCCATTCCATGTACTTCACGCCGCCGATGCCGCCGACGACGATGCAGGCGAAGGTGATGAACGAACCTACCGCAAGCGTGGAAGACCCGGTAATCGCCTGACCGACCGTGCAGCCGAGCGCCATAACGCCGCCGATGCCCATCAAAGCGGCACCACCGAGGTTTCTCAGCGTATCCGCCGCATCGGCAAAGGCGGTGAGCCTGAATCGCTTCATCGACACCGCCGCCAGGAAACTGCCGGCGATCGCCCCGAAAACCGTAACGACGCCGAAGCCGGGCAAACCAAGCGCGGTAAATCGCGTCAGGTATTCGATGGAATCACCCGCCGGCCGCACATACGTCAGCGAAATCGGCTGCACCGGCGCTTCGGCCAGTTCATCGAACGCCAGCCCCGTTAGTGCCCAGCCGAATGCCACGCAAAGACCGATCCCGATTCCGGCCAGCATATGCGGCGGCGAGGTGCGGAACTGGCCATCTTTCAAGCAATAGAACAAAACCGCGGCAACGATGACAAGGCTTACCAGTGTACTTGCGGTTACAGCCTGCATTCCCACAACCGATGCCAGGATCGATCCTAGGCCTTGATCCGTCGCGCCTATCGGCTCCAGGTTGATTTCTCCGAACGAGACAACCGCGGCGCGGATCGGTCCAAGCAGGCCGCCGAT